>JAVBNI010000056.1:0-22453 GCA_031551645.1 Bacteroidales bacterium
AATTGCTGCTTTAATCTTATTCATCCAATAAGGGCGTTTTAACTGTAAAACGGTTGTTGTCCTGCTCCACCACAATATCACTGTTGCACAGCAGTTGGTACCGCATGGCGAGGTTCCTTAATCCTTTCCCTGAAGGCGCTACATCTTTCTTGATCCGTATTTCATTGCTCACACAGAGGCATCCGTCGCTATCCACTGTCAATTCAATGGTCATCGGCTTACCCAGGCTGATCACATTGTGCTTGATCACATTCTCGGCAAGCAATTGAATCGTCAGGGGAGGTACTTTTTTTGAGCGTAATTCCGGGGCAATCTGGATCTGCACATGAATGCAGTCGCCTAAGCGTACCCTGTGCAGGAAAATGTATGAGTCGAGGAAACCCAATTCCTCCCGCAGTGTGGTTAATTGCTGGCCGCTACATTGCAGGATATAGCGGTACACATCGGCCAGGTGCCGCGTAAAAAGCACGGCATTGGCGGGTTCGCATTCGATTTCCGAAATCAGGGCGTTCAGGTTGTTGAACAGAAAATGCGGGTTCAACTGGCTTTGTAGCGCCTGGTATTTCGCTTTCGCGGAACTTTCCTCCAATTCATTGGTGTGCTTTTGCAACATGATGACATGACGGTAATAATTGTTGGCAACGATTTGCCCGGTAACCACCAGTTCAACCAACCATACGAGGAGCAACATCCGTACACCCCGGTCCTGTAAAACGAACGGTTCTGGCCAATTCATGATCAACCTCACAGATACCAGCATCAGGTAATTGATCACCAGCAACAAAACAGCAACCACAGGCAGGTATAACAGACGCCGCCGGTTGTCTTTCAGCATCGTGGGAAATACTTCCTGCATCCTGTCGTTGATGTACAAAAGGCAGAGCCCTATAACGTTGAAAATTAGAACAATTGCGGTGAATGCTTTGAAGGAAACGAGGGTGGCGCGGTCACCTTCGGGATGTTGAAATACCACCAGGAAAAGATATGAGAAACAACCTAAAGTCGAAAACAATAGTATGCAGAGAAACAGGCGGTATTTGCTCCAAACTTTTTTCATCTTCTATGAGTTTTCGGTACAAATATAAAAAATGGGAACACAAAATGCAAGTTTGTTCATCACTCGTACACATTTCGGATATCAACCGTTGACATTTCAGTTGCCAATAATAACATTTCGGTAAAAAAAATCCGGCGCTTCATAATGGTCACCCTACTTTTGCCGTCTAAAACGTCCATAACGTTAAAAACGCAAATATTTTAATCATCATATCATGAATACATCACTTATTGAAGAAGTAAAAAGTGCAGTGAAGAACTGGTGGGTATCCCTTGTTTTGGGGATCATGTTCGTAGTAGTAGCCTTATGGCTTATGTTTCAACCGGGCGACGGCTATGCCGCACTGGTAGTAATATTTAGTGTCTGCATGTTTATCAGCGGGATCCTCGAAATCGTCTTTGCGGCCAGCAACCGCGAGATACTTCCGGGCTGGGGCTGGTACCTGGCATGCGGTGTCATCGACGTTATCCTGGGCCTTATCCTGATCTGTTTCCCGTTTGTAACGGCTATGGTGATACCTTTCATCCTCGCTTTCTGGATCATGTTCCGCGGATTTACCGCCTGCGGTTATGCCATGGACTTGAACCGCTTCGGTGTGAAGGGCTGGGGTTGGTACTTAGTGTTCGGCATCCTGGCCATCATCTGTTCGCTGGCCGTGATATGGCAACCTGCCGCCGGTGCATTGGCTTCGGTATACATCGTGGCTTTTGCCTTCCTGTTCATGGGATTTTTCCGCATCATGCTGGCCTTCGACCTGCGCAGCCTGTATAAAAACAGCAAGGAATTGAAGGAAAGGCTGAATGCTTTGTCAGGAAACCGCGACGAATAAAATCCACAGGTCTATTTGTAACTCTTTAATTCTAAAATCAAAACACATGAAAATCATAAACAAGATTAAAAATTGCGGTAAGATTGCTGCCGTTGGCGCAGTACTGGCCGTTTCGGCAGTCGTACCGCAAAAGACCGAAGCCCAGAAAGCGAATAGTACAAAAGGCAAGCCGAACATCCTCGTTATTATGGGCGACGATATTGGCGTGTGGAACCTGAGTTGCTGGAACCGCGGTATGATGGGCTACAAAACGCCCAACATCGACCGCATTGCCAACGATGGCGTCATGTTTACCGATTACTACGGGCAACAAAGTTGTACCGCCGGGCGGGCTGCTTTTATCACGGGACAATCCCCGTTTCGCACCGGGCTGCTGAAAGTAGGCGTACCGGGATCCGAGCTGGGCATACAGCCTGAAGACCCCACGCTGGCTGAAATGTTGAAACCCTTGGGATATGCCACCGGGCAGTTTGGAAAGAATCACCTGGGCGACCGCGACGAGTTCCTGCCTACCAACCATGGTTTTGATGAATTCTTTGGTAACCTTTATCACCTCAACGCTGAGGAAGAACCCGAGAATCCGGACTATCCGCAAGATCCTGAATTTCGCAAAAACTTCGGGCCACGTGGTATCCTCCGCTCCTCAGCCGACGGCAAAGTAGAAGACACAGGGCCCCTTACCAAAAAGCGCATGGAAACTGCTGATGAGGAATTTCTGGCCGCAACCAAAGACTTTATCAACCGCCAGGTAAAAGCCGAAAAGCCTTTCTTTGCATGGTATAACGCCAGCCGTATGCATATCTATACGCATCTGAAACCGGACGTAGAGGGAAAAACCGGCCTGGGATTTTACGCCGACGGTATGGTGGAGCACGACGGTCATGTAGGCCAGTTGCTGAAGCTCCTCGAAGATTTGAAGATCGATCAGAATACCATTGTTATTTACACCACCGACAACGGAGCTATGAAGTGCACCTGGCCCGACGCCGGAGCCTCTCCCTTCAAGGGCGAAAAAAACACCAACTGGGAAGGCGGTTTCCGTGTACCCTGCGTGGCTCGCTGGCCGGGACATTTCAAGCCGGGTACCGTAATTAACGAAATATTCTCAGCCGAAGACTGGTTTCCCACGCTCATCGCTGCTGTAGGTGGGGACACCAATATCCGCGAAAAGCTACCAAAAGGAGTTCAGGCAGGCAATAAAACATTCAAGGTCCATATCGACGGATACAACCAACTGCCGCTGCTCACCGGGCAAACAGATAAGGGCGCGCGCAACGAGTTCTACTATTTTAGCGACGACGGTGAATTAATCGGTATGCGCATGGGAAAATATAAAATGCTGTTCCAGGTACAAAACGACAAGGGTTTCAACGTTTGGTCAACACCCTTCGAGAAACTCCGGTTCGCCCGCATCATCGACCTGCGCTCCGACCCTTTCGAGGATGCGTATGATAATGCCGACGGCTACCAGGAGTGGTGTACACGCCATGCATTCCTCCTCGTTCCGGCACAGGCAATTGCCGCTCAGTACTTCCAAACATACAAGGAATTCCCGCAACGCCAACGCCCGGGTGCAATCCATATGGACGCATTGGTAGATGCTGCACGGGCAAAGTAGTAGCAGTATAATAGTGCGAGCGACCATAGCGCTCTAAGCATTTTACAATGGAAAACATAATTCTAAACAGGAATTAAGGTTTTTCCACAATTCCTAACATCACGAAACTATCAAAGCAGAAACGGTAGTCGGGCTCATCGGCTACTGTTTTTGCTTTGATTATTTTCTGTTACTGTAAGATTTGAATTGTAATGTTTCAGGAAACCATCGCAGCCCAGCTTTTTCAACAAATGCTGATTGCTGATAAGATCCTGTCCGTACTTCAACCAGTTCTTGGCAAATCGCTTGAACTTGTAGCATGGAAATGTCGGACATTGGTAACAATTTATAATATTCCGTTCCTTACAACACAAATGGAATGTCTTGCAATTCTCACATCGCTGAAAATTCACCTCCGCGCCGGGACATGACTTTTTCTCCCTTGTATATACCGGACAACCGCCACAGAATACTCCGCAGGCGGGAATTCTTCCCTGATAATATTTCAACACATTGTCCACTTATTGTTGTTTGGAAAAGTATATCATACAAATTTACAGAATAAAATAATATGAACATTCAGGTGGGCGCAGCGAGTTGATGTATCAAAGTGAAAATGTTGATTATTTATCAACGAGTACTTAATAATCCTGTAAATCATGTCTTAAAAAATATTTTTTGCTATATTTGCAGATATGTTAAACCATTCAATATTACAATCATGAAAAAGAAATCCGTTATATTTGTGACGAGCGTATTGTTCATGGGATTGATATTTGTCTCATGCAAACAAAATCCCCAAAATGTTGCTGGCGATAAAACGACTAAAAAAACAGAAGTCGTGTTAAAGGATTATGGTGCCGAACCTACTGTATTGGATATCGAAGCATATACCATCGCCAATGAGAACTTCCGGACAGCCCTCTGGACCGGTGGAAAATTGCAGGTAACCCTGATGTCTATTCCTGTAGGTGGCGAAGTTGGTTTGGAGTTGCACTCCGATACCGACCAGTTTTTACGTGTTGAAGACGGCGAGGCAAAGGTAATGATGGGCGACAGCAAAGAAAACCTTAATTTCACCAAAACGGTAGGACCCGATTTTGCCATATTCGTTCCTGCCGGCAAGTGGCACAATCTCATCAACACTGGCAAAAAACCGTTGAAATTGTACTCGATCTATTCGCCCGTGGAACATCCGCATGGAACCGTGCACAAAACACAAAAAGAAGCCGAGGAAGATGAACATCATCATTGAATTGCCCAAAAAAAATAAGACATTCATAAGCAAGGCAGGCGAGTTCACCAGTAATCTTGTAAATTCTGCCCGATTTATATAAACTTAGTTGATGACAACCATTTTACCTGTTGGTGCCTTCAAACAAATCGTGGTTGGTTTGTTCTTTCTTTTGTGATTTAAAGTTATTGAACGTGTATGCAAGGGTCAGGGTAAACAAGGGTGATCGGGGATAAATTTTGGTAAGCGACTCCAGACCGATACCCGATTGGGTACTGACATATTTGGCTGTTGACAATAAATCACGAATGGAGAGGCTGGCAATCAAACGCCTTTTAAACATTTGCTGACGCACGGTCAGATTAACATAGAAAAAGTCTTCTATTTTTCCCTGGGTACTCACACTCGGCCCCACATAGTATACTTCAAGCCTTGCTCGAGTGGTTTTGGTCAGATCGAAATTGTTGTTGATGGCTAATTGCCAGTTCCAGCTTTCTTCGTCTTCCCCGTTGATCTTGTATTCATTTTTTATCCGGTAGTAATACAGACTCCCGTTTGCATCAAGATTCCACCAACTTTTGAATTGCAAAGTGGTAGACAGTTCCAAACCGGTCGAATAGTCATTGCCCACATTTGCCATCGAATCCAATGTTACACCGGTATGGTAAGGCACACGGATGCGTTCGATCTTGTCCCTACGGGCACGATGGAATAAAGCTCCGGATACGGAGTTATTTTTAAAACTCTTGTTATATCCCCATTCAACCGAATTGGTATATTCAGGAAGGATAAACGGATTACCACGCTGTGCCGTATAATAATCGACATACACTACGTACGGCTCCATGTAAAACAACTGCGGCTGCGTGATCCGGCGGGAATATGCAAGACTGGTACGACCGCCTTTATTCAATTCGAGCGAAAGATGCACCGATGGGAATAAATTGAACTTATGCCAGGTATGTCTCGCCCATTCTTCGCTGTTTCCTAACTTACGATATGAATATTCTTCGCGTAAACCAAGCTGGTAACTGAATCGGGAATGAGTATTGGAAAGCATGGCATACAGGGCATGTATATCGCGGCGGAAGAGATAACGGTTATACAAATCGTCGCGTCTGATAAATTTCCCGACGGCAGGATCATACATGTCGATATTGTAATCGCCGTCCTCAGTGTAAGTATAAAACTGGTATCCTGCTTCAAACTTATTCTCCTTGTTAGCAAACGGATGAACGTAATCCACATTTGCCTGAGAAGTAAACCGGTACTCATATTCCCAAGCTTTGTGCCCCTCCATTTGATTCCCAGCCATATCCCACAAATCCGTCTGAAAATATTCCATTGCATTTCCTTGATAAAGAGCATAAAGTGAAGCTGAAAGCACATGCCCGTCTTTATCGGGAAAACGATGTACCATCCCTGCGTCTCCGCGCAAGTACCATTCGTACAAATCCACCAAGTCACTCCCGTTGAATGAAGCATTTGTCTTTTCCCCTGTAGCCAAAGATTGGTATGTATCTTCGTAGTGAAGGTCGCCGCCCCGCCACCTTTCCCTGTATCCGCCTTCAACACCTGCCGACCATGTCGTGTTGCCTTTAAACCAGTCCAAGCCTGTCCGCAGGTAGTAAAGATCGGTACGCCTCTCCCTGTCGCCGGTTGAGTGATCGGTTGTTAGAATTCCGTCAGTCGTTATGGTTTTCAGCTGGTCGAAATCGCTCAGCAAAAACCTGCGCGAAGCTTCGCCCGACAGTTGCCAACGAAAGTCCTTTTTACGAAGAGCAACCAGGAAATCAACATTTCGCGACCATACGGAACTTCCCATCAGGTTGACCATCCCGCTCCAACCTTCAATGTTCTGCTTTTTAGTATTGATATTAATGATACCCGCGGTACCGTCGGCATCGTTCCTGGCTGAAGGAGTGGTCAATACTTCGATATTTTCGATCTGGCTGGCCGGTATTTGTTCCAGGGCTGCGGTGCCATCCATCGAGCTCGGTTTCCCGTCGATATAAACTTTGAATCCGCCGCTTCCGCGAAAAGTTACCTCACCCTCAGCATCCACACGGATAGATGGCGTCTGCGACAGGATATCCACCGCTGTTCCTCCGGCCGCCGACAAAAAACCGGCTGCTTCAATCACTTGCCTGTCCAATTTATAGACAACCTGCCGCTTTTTCCCGACAACTTCCACTTCGGTTAATTCCGTTTTAGATTGTTCCAGCATGATATTGTCAACTGTCACATGTTTCTTGTTTTCAACAAGTCGGATAGCGGGCGTTTTTGTTGTAGTGTAACCCACAAAACTGACAGCCAGATAATAATCTCCCGCTTTTTTACATTCAAGTGTAAATGTCCCGTCGACGCCTGTTGTAGCGTGTCCGCTTAACGCATCGCCGACAGTATTATACAGGATAACATTGGTAAATTCCACCGGTTGTCCGGTTCCCTGATCCAACACTTTTCCTGAAATAATCCAGGATGAACTTCTCCCGGTATTCTGAGCAAATATCTCACCACTAAAAAATAAACAAAAAGAACAAATAATAAACAGTCTACGTGTCATCCTGAAAAACTCAATTTGTGCCAAAGATAACAGAACGCAACCATGAGTTAATTCTATTAACATATTTTAAGAAAAACGATCACTTAAAAACACATTAAACATCGGATTTATCAATATACACAACATGCTAACAAATAAGGCAAAATAGCCTGTTTCGGAAATAAATACCCTTCTTGTGATAAAATAATTATGTAGCTTTGCAGATTAATTTTTTATCATGAGGATAGATAGTACATTCATATTGTGTGTGGTTGTTGTTCTCCTATCCGGTTGTCATTCAAATTCATCAAAAAATAAAATGAAGCCGCCTGTTGCGCAGAAAATACCGGTAACCCTCAATACAGCAGGGCACAATCGAATTGATAATTACTTCTGGTTGAACGAACGGGAAAACCCACAAGTTATTTCCTATCTCGAACAGGAAAACGCTTACACCAAGGCGATGATGAGCGATACTGAAGATTTGCAGGAACGACTTTTTAAAGAAATTACCTCCCGCATCAAGCAGGACGATCAATCGGTACCTTTTTTTAAGAATGACTATTTCTATTACACTCGTTACGAAACTGGCGGTGAATATCCGGTATATTGCCGGCGGAAAGGTTCAATGGATGCCGCCGAAGAGGTTTTGCTTAATGGCAACGAACTTGCTGAAGGATATAGTTATTTTCATGTCGGCAATTACGAAGTCAGCCCGAACAATCAGATATTGGCATATTGTGTAGACACTTTGGGCCGTCGCCTGTATACCACCATGTTCAAGAATCTGGAAACCGGCGAACAAACCGGCGCTGTAATCGATGGGACAACAGGTTGCTTGGCTTGGGCCGACGACAATAAGACATTGTTCTACACTTTGAAAAATCCCGAAACGCTCCGTTCGGAAAAACTAATGTCGCACCGGTTGGGAACCAACCAACCCGACCGTCATATTTTGACTGATGAGGACGAAGCTTTTGATCTGGAAGTTTACCGTTCGAAATCCGACCAGTTAATTATCCTCTTGGCACACAGCAACACCGCTACCGAATACCGTTACCTGAAAGCCAGCGATCCGGAGGGAACATTCCGTGTGATACAGCCTCGTGAAAAAGACTTGGAGTACCAAGTGACACATTATCAGGGTAAATTTTATATCGTTACGAATTATTTTGCCAAGAATTTCCGTTTGATGGAAACATCTGTCGACCAGCCTTCAAAAGAACATTGGAAAGAAACAATTCCGCATCGCGAGGATGTCTTGCTGGAAGAGATCGAAATGTTCCGTGATTTCATGGTAGTAGCGGAACGCAAAAACGGATTGGCACAACTGTGTGTCAAATCGATGCACAACAACAGCGAACATTACGTTGACTTCGGCGAAGAAGTATATACCGCAAATATCGCATACAATCCGTCCTTTGATACGCAACAATTGCGATTCAATTACAGTTCGCTCACCACGCCCGCTTCTGTGTATGATTATGACATGCAAACCCATGAAAAAAAGTTGCTCAAACAGCAGGAAGTGGTCGGCGGCTACAATCCGGATGATTATGTTGCCCGGCGATTATACGCCAGGACTCAGGATGGTAAAGAAGTCCCGATATCCTTGGTGCATCGAAAAGATGTGGTGCTGAACCAACAAACGCCATTGTTGCTATACGGATATGGTTCTTATGGTGTCAATATCGATCCAAATTTCAACATTGCCCGTATCAGCCTGCTTGACCGGGGTTTTGTGTATGCCATTGCCCATATTCGCGGAGGTCAAAGCCTTGGCAGGCAATGGTATGAAGACGGAAAACTATTACACAAACGTAATACTTTTACCGATTTTATCACATGCGCCGAACACCTGATCGCCGAAAAATATACCGATACCGGACACTTGTTCGCCATGGGCGGAAGCGCCGGAGGCCTGCTGATGGGAGCAGTGGTCAATATGCGTCCTGATTTGTTCAAAGGGGTGATTGCTGCCGTGCCGTTTGTGGATGTCATAACCACAATGAGCGACAAAACTATTCCGCTCACTGTTGGCGAATACGACGAATGGGGCAATCCCGAAGACGAAGTATATTACCAGTACATGATGTCCTATTCGCCATATGAAAATGTAAAAGCGCAAGAATATCCCAACATGCTGGTAACAACTGGCCTGCATGACTCCCAGGTACAATATTGGGAACCTGCTAAATGGGTAGCGAAGTTACGCGAGTTAAAAACCGACAATCATCTCCTGTTATTACACACAAACATGGATGCGGGGCATGGGGGCGCTTCGGGACGCTTTGAGCAATATCATGAAACAGCTCTCGAATATGCTTTTCTGTGTAAGTCGGCAAACAGGATTAAATAAAAAGCGGCATCAGAACGATCACCGCCCGATACCGCCGGTACCTTTATATTAAATAAAGGAGGTATGGGGCAAAGATAATAGAAAAGAATCGAAAAATAAAATATAAAATAGTATGAGTCACACTAAGGTTATAGCCACTATCGGTCCTGTTTCAGCCTCTAAAGAGACACTCCGTCGATTGTTTACTGAAGGTGTCAATGTCTGCCGCCTGAATTTTTCACACGGTACACACGAAGACCACAGGCAAAGTATCCAGAATATCATCGAACTGAATCAGGAAATGCGTACTAATGTCACGATTCTGGCCGACTTGCAAGGACCTAAAATACGTATCGGCGATATTGAAAATGCAGCTGTCATGCTTCAGGATGAGCAGATGATCGACCTGGCGACTACCGAATGCCTCGGTACGACTGAAAAGCTATATGTTAGTTATCCCGATTTGGCTAAGGATGTGAAAATCGGCGAAGCCATCCTGATAGACGATGGCAAGATCAAGCTCGAAGTGGTGAAAACCAATAAGAAGAATAAGGTAACGGCCAAAGTAATCCACGGTGGTATAGTGACTTCGAAAAAAGGCGTCAACCTGCCGAACACTAAAATATCGTTGCCCAGTCTTACCGAAAAAGACCTGGCTGATGCCGCCTTCGCACTCGACTACAATGTCGACTGGATCGCCCTTTCGTTCGTACGTTCAGCCGATGATCTGATGCCTTTACGTGACCTGTTGCGTTCAAAGAAAAAATTTGCCCGCATCATCGCCAAAATCGAAAAACCCGAAGCGCTTGAAAATATCGACGCCATTATTGATGCCTCCAACGGGATCATGGTAGCGCGGGGCGATTTAGGCGTCGAAGTGCCTTTTGATCGTGTTCCAATGATTCAAAAGGAAATTGCCCGGAAGTGTATCATTCAGGCCAAGCCGGTGGTGATTGCCACGCAAATGCTCGAAAGCATGATCACCAATTTCCGTCCTACCCGTGCCGAAGCCAACGACGTGGCCAATGCCGTGCTCGATGGTGCCGATGCAGTCATGCTGAGCGCCGAAACGGCCAATGGAAAATATCCCATAGAAGCTGTCAAGGCTATGCGCCAGATTATAGACTGGACGGAAACACACGGATTTCAGTACAACCGGGAAACCTTACCCGACATACGCAGTCGCACCTTCCTGCCCGATTCCATTTGCCTGAACGCCTGCCGTATGGCCGACCAGGCAAATGCCAAAGCCATTGTGGTTTTCACTTTTTCGGGATACACGGCCATGCGTATCTCGAGTCATCGTCCGCAGGCCGAAACATTTGTCTTTACTCGCAACAAAGCGCTGGTTCGTAAAATGGCGCTCATCTGGGGTGCGCACGCGTATCATGCCGAAGAAACCGATAACATCGACGATGCTATAAGCCAATCCATCGAAAACTTAAAAGAACGGGGATATATCAAAAAAGGTGATGTCGTGGTGCACGTTGGTAGCACGCCTTTCGAGGAAAAAGGGCAAACGAACATGATCAAATTGTCATACGTGTAATTTTGGTAAGTGCTTACTGATAAATCATCGTGTTGATTCAACGCGCTTTACGCCCATTGTCAATTTTCAATTGTAATTACTTCGGAATGTCCATTGAAATAACTGCCGATGGTTCCAAAACCATTTATTCCGAACGTTTCGGCGAGCATTATCATTCAACATTTGGCGCCGCTGGTGAATCAAATCATGTTTTTATCGAAGCAGGATACCAGGCTGTAGACAAGGATACTGTCTCAGTGTTGGAAATCGGGTTCGGTACCGGCCTTAATGCATTTCTTACATTGCAACAAACGGAAAAATATCCGCGTAATGTCTTTTATGAAACTATTGAACTCTATCCCGTAGACTGGCCCACAGTACAATCTTTATCGGATAATGAACTTTTCCGCAAGCTACATACCGTTGCATGGGAAGAACCCGTGGAAATATCACCATCTTTCGTCCTGAAAAAGCGTAAAATCAGTTTACAGGAAGCTGTATTCACAAGCATGTTTGATGTCGTATATTTCGACGCCTTTTCACCTGCTGTACAACCTGAAATGTGGACCTGTGATATGTTTTCCAGGCTTTATGCCGCTATGAAAACACAAACCGTCCTAACTACCTATTGTGCCAAAGGCGAGGTGCGGCGCACGATGCAATCGGTTGGATTTTCTGTGGAACGTTTACCTGGTCCGAAAGGAAAACGCGAAATGTTGCGTGCAAGAAAAATATAGCAATAAAAACAAAACGGCTGTAGAATTATACAGCCGTTTTGTAAAGAATGCTATGCTATTGCCTTAATGTTGCAAAAAGAAATATCAAGTACTTGTGTCCGCCTGAATAACCTGCTCAAATGAATCTGTTCAGGCGGGCACTCATTCTCAATTCTCAATTCTCAACTGTCAATTATTACCTGTATAACGGTCCATAGGTCTGACAAGCCCTATAATCGGAGCCTTCGGTGTCCATCCCGAATGCATTCCATGCGCTGGGACGGAAAATTGCTTTTTCATCCACATTGTGCATACAAACCGGAATCGAAAACATGGAAGCAAGTGATATCAAATCGGCTCCAATGTGTCCGTAACTGATCGCTCCATGGTTGGCTCCCCAATAATTCATCACGGAATAAACGTCTTTAAAATAGCCGGTTCCGGTAACACGCGGAACAAAGAAAGTTGACGGCCATGTCCTATCGGTTCGTTTGTCAATGATATCGAATACTTTGTCAGGGAATGTTGCTGTCCAACCTTCTGCAATCTGGAGAACAGGTCCCAAGCCTTTCACTAAGTTCATGCGGCACATGGTCACCGGCATACCGGCCTTGGTCAGGAATTTGGAAGAATAACCGCCACCGCGAAAATATTCTAATGAAGACGGTCCCCACTTAGTGGCGCCCAGCATTTTACCCACTTCTTCTTCGTTTATCTCCCAGAAAGGTTTCATTACAGGTTCGCCGTTACGGGATTGCTGACCCGAACCATCCAGCGTACAAGAACCGGAGTTGATCAGGTGGATTGCACCGTCTTTCAAAGCGCCTTCGGGCTTCCATCCGGTTGCCCGTTCAATAGATTTCGCACTCCAGTATGTCCTCACGTCGGCAAACATCTGGGCTGTGTTCGTAAGCAACTTGCCAAACAACATCGACATTGCATTCAGGTAATCATTTTCCGTAGCAAAAGCAAACGGCGCACGAATACCATTCCAATCGAAAGATGAATTCAGAATAGCTTCTGAGAAGTCGCCATTAGGCATGAAATCCGTCCACTGACGTTGTCCCTGGAATCCGCCGGCAATTGCATTATGCCCTAAGGCTTCTTCACCAAAACCTTTTTGATTGAGCTTATCATTGCCAATCATCAGGTCGCGCATAATCAGGGTCATTTTTACCACAAATTCCCAATCCTCATCTTTCTGCTGACGGGTACGTTTGATTGCTTCCGGATTATGATCAGGCAATTCGTTAACCGCACAATTTTTCTTTGTCCATGCCAAAGCTTTTTCATATTCGTCTTTGTCATAGATTTCCTGTTGTACGCGTCGAAGGATTTCCGAACAATCCACATATTCCGTACGCATGCCGAAATATTCCTGCAAGAAATCAGGATTCACCTGCGAACCGGCAATACCCATTGATACAGTACCGATAGCCAGATATGACTTACCCCGCATCATGGCCACTGCTAAACCGGCTTTGGCAAAACGCAGCAGTTTTTCCTGTACATCCTGGGGTATTTCTGTATCGCCCATGTCCTGCACGTCCCTTCCGTAAATCCCGAATGTAGGTAAACCCTTCTGATTGTGAGCAGCCAACGCTGCAGCCAGATAAACAGCGCCCGGACGTTCTGTTCCGTTAAATCCCCAAATGGCTTTGGGAATAAGCGGGTTCATATCGATTGTCTCCGAACCGTAGCACCAGCAAGGAGTTACTGACAATGATAAGCCTACGTTTTCACGTTCGAACTTTTCAGCGCAATTGGCAGCTTCCTTCACTCCACCGATACAGGTATCGGCAATTACACACTCAACCGGAGAACCATCGGGATAATGTAACGATTGGCTATAGAACTTGGCCACGTTCCGCGCCATGTTCATAGTCGTTTCTTCCAGCGATTCCCGGATCCCCTTCCGGCGTCCATCAATAATCGGTCGAATACCGATCTTAGGAAAAGTTCCTTTTTTTACGTTCATAACTTTTGGTTTTTAAATTGATAATTTTTAACTAAATACTTTACAATAAGAATTTTGGAGAATGTTCAACAAGATCCGGGTGAGACCCAATAACTCGTCGTTTGTCACAACGTTCCCCGTACAATCAGCCTTGTCGGAATAATCTCCTGTATTTTTTGTTTCGTACGGATAAAATCAGCCGCACGCTGTCCCATTTGCATAAAATCGGTGGAAATTACAGTAATTCCCTTGTCAATGACCTCGTACACAGGAGTATCATTGTATGCGATCAGGCCAACATCGTGTCCCAGGTGATAATGTTTTTCACGGCAAAATTTCACCATTTCCACCAACTCTTTTTGCGGTACAACCAGATAGGCTGTTCCCCGTTCCAGTTGATTTTCTTCGATGCGCGTCACCACTTCCGAACGTATCCCGCGGTCACTGCAAAACTGCCGGAAATATTTGATGCTGCTACGCGGATGTGGCGATGATTCGGGCAGGTACATCACCATTTTTCTATACTTCCTGATCAATCTCCACCCTGAATCCAAACAATCATACAAAGCTTTGTCAAAGTCCTGACACGCATATGCATAATTTTCAGCCTTATACTTTCCCCAATCCAAAATCAACAACTTTCCGGGATCAATTTTCCGCAAGGTATTGCTGATACGGTCGTTGTTGAAATTCATCACCACGTACATGTTATAGCGTCCAAGGCTGTCATTGATCACCGACTCAAACACACGCAGGTTATAATGATGAAACAGCAAATCGATCGTATAATCTTTAGGGAGCTTGGCAATCACCGCATTGTACAGCACATCTTTAAAAGGCGAAAAGGTATCGAGCAGCATAAACACTTTGTTGGTTGTACCGGTCACATAATAGCCTTTGGTGGGAGTCGAATCGATTAGTCCCCGTCGTTTCAGCTCCTGATATGCCTTAAAGACCGTATCGCGCGACACTTGGTTGTTACTGCTCAACCGGTTGATTGATGGAAGCGAATCACCCATTTTGTATTGTCCCTGGCCAATAGATACAGCCAGCGCATCAATCAATTGTTGCGTCTTGGTGGCTCCTTGTGTGAATTCGATATTCATCGCTTACATCATGAAAATCAACAACATTAATTTTATCGGCCAACTGTCCTGTGCTGACCTGTGCTGATGCGAAAATATGGATTAATTTTGACAAAACAAAGGGAATTGAAATGTATTTTTTGCCTTAACATTTTTTATAACCCCGTACAATGAAAATTGCCTTATCTTTGCCATTCATAAAAATTCGAATTATATTTTTGATCCGATGAATTTTAAGAAAATAAACAGTATCACCGGATGGGTCATATTTGTTATAGTATCCGCCGTTTATCTACTTACCATTGAGCCGACTGCCAGTTTTTGGGATTGCGGCGAGTTCATATCCACAGCATACAAACTTGAAGTAGGACATCCTCCCGGAGCGCCGTTTTTTATGTTGGCTGCCCACATTTTTACCATGTTTGCAGGCGGTAATGTAGAACTTGTGGCCAAGATGGTCAATGTTTTCTCAGCTTTATGCAGTGGGTTTACTATCTTATTGTTGTTCTGGACAATTACACACCTGGGACGTAAAATTACCGGGTTGGCAATTGCTGATTTATCTCCTGTACAAACCTTATCGATCATCGGATCGGGAGTTGTGGGCGCTTTGGCCTACACTTTTTCCGACACTTTCTGGTTTTCGGCTGTCGAAGGCGAAGTCTACGCTTTTTCGTCCCTGTTTACTGCTTTGGTTTTCTGGGCCGTATTGCGGTGGGAGGATGAAGCCGATCAACGCTATGCCAATCGTTGGCTGATATTGATTGCCTATCTGATGGGTTTGTCAATCGGTGTCCACTTGTTGAACCTGTTGGCTATTCCTGCCATCGGATTGATCTATTATCATCGTAAATATCCGGTTACCACCAAAGGTACCATCTATGCCTTGCTGATTTCGGCAGTCGTCCTGCTGGTAATTCTTTATGGGATTGTACCGGGAGTTATCCAAGTTGCCGTATGGTTTGAACTATTGTTTGTCCAATCAATGGGATTGCCGATGAATACTGGTCTGTATATCTATACGATCCTGTTTATTGGTGCAATTGTTTTCGGATTATATTATTCGCTAAAAAACAGGAAGGTAGTATTGAACAGCGCCCTGCTTTTTGTAACGGTTATCCTGATCGGATACGGCTCATATGCCGCACTGATTATCCGTTCTTCTGCCGAGCCTCCCATGGATCAGAACAACCCGCAGAATCTGTTTAATCTTCAATATTATCTCAATCGCGAACAATACGGCGACCGCCCGCTGGTTTTTGGCCCGTACTACAATTCGCAACCGGAGAATTACAAGGAAGGTAAGATGCAGTATGCCAAGAGAGGCAATAAGTATGTCGAAATCGGAAAAAAATTCGATTACGTATACAAAGAAGGGAGTACCACGATTTTCCCGCGTATGTATAGCCGTGAAGGCTCACACATCAGCGCATATAAAGAATGGGCGCAAATACCGGCCCAGCAGGCGCCCGATAAACTACCAACTTTTGGGCAGAATCTCCGTTTTTTCTTTTCTTACCAGTTGAATTTCATGTATTTTCGTTATTTTATGTGGAATTTTGCAGGGAGACAAAATGATATACAGGGACATGGAGGGCCTATTAACGGAAACTGGATTTCGGGTATTACTGCGTTGGATGAGGCACGGCTCGGTCCACAGGATGTACCCGACAGCCTCAAAAACAGGGGGCATAATGCCTATTTTTTCCTGCCATTAATATTGGGTATTATCGGGATGATTTTCCAAATCAAGCGTGATCGTCCCAACTTCTGGGTTACCATGATGCTTTTCTTCATGACCGGCATCGCTATTGTAATCTACCTGAACCAGACTCCATACCAGCCGCGCGAACGGGATTATGCTTATGCCGGTTCGTTTTATGCTTTTGCCATATGGATCGGGTTGGGTGTGATGGCGATCATTGACGCCATCCCGGAGAAATTGCGGAATAAAGGCACGGCAATTGCCATTTCAGCAATCCTGTTGTTGCTTGTCCCGGGAATCATGGCAAAAGAAAACTGGGACGACCACGACCGTTCGGGACGTTATACTGCCCGCGACTTTGCATTTAATTATTTGGTTTCGTGTGAGCCCAACTCAATCATTTTCACCAATGGTGATAACGATACCTTCCCCTTGTGGTACGCACAGGAAGTGGAAGGTGTGGGTACCGACATCCGTGTAGTGAACCTGAGCTATCTCGCAGCCGACTGGTATATCGAACAAATGAGTCGTGCCGCATATGAATCCAAGCCGTTGCCATTCTCGCTCAAACCCGAACAATACATGTCGGGAACAAGGGACAGGTTGTTTATACAGGATCTATTCAAAGGCCAATATATCGAACTGAAAGAGGTAATGGATTTTGTAAGGAGCGAAGATCCGAAAACCAAAGGTATCATGGATCAGGGAAATCTTCTTTGGTCGGGTAAGTTAGGCACTGATATCCAGCAGGTAGATGCTACCGAGCTTGCGGATTTCATTCCGGCCAAAAATCTTAAGATTACTGTCGATAAAGAAAAGATACTGGCCAATGGAACTGTTCCACAGAAAGATTCGGCGCTGATCGTTCCTGAAATTAAATGGACGCTTACAGGTGAAAGAAGTGGTAGAACCGAAACGATTTATAAAAATTCGATGATGGTGCTCGACTTGTTGGCTAACAATAATTGGGAACGCCCTGTATATTTCGCGGTAACAGTTTCGAGCGATAACTTCCTGAGCTTATCAGATTATTTCCAGATGGATGGTTTGGCTTATCGTTTTGTTCCCATTAAAACCCCGGATAGCCGTTATGGTGAAACCGGAAGGATTGACGCTGATAAGCTGTACGACAAAATGATGAATAAATTCCGTTGGGGCAACATCAGCGATCCGCATGTATATCTCGACGAAACGAATCTCCGTCTTCTGACGCATTTCCGCAGTAATTTTGCACGTTTAGCAGGGGCATTAACCCTCGAAGGTAAAAAAGATTCGGCCATAAACGTTCTCGCCAAGGGTTTCGAAGCAATACCAACTTTCCAGTTGCCGCTTAACTATATGGATGCAACATTTGTAGAGCAATATTATAATGCGGGAGCGATGGACAAAGGAAATGCTTTAGCTGAAGAACTTTTTGCAACAGCCAAAGAGGAACTGAATTATTATCTCAGTTTCCCGAAAAAGTTCGGTAATGCTTTAGAGCGCGAACAACAGCTTAGAATGTATACCATGGATTCGCTTAACCGGTTAGCCAAAGGGTACAAACAAACCGAGCTGGCTGAAAAATTCGAAAAACAAATGCAGGAAATATTTGTAAGGGAAGCAAAATAAATAATTGAGAATTGAGAATTTGAACGTTAAAGGTCTCATAAAGCGAACTTAGGCGATAAGCCGATTTCATGAGAGTGAGTAATTGAGAACCTATAGCTCGGCAAAGCCAATGATAGCAATGTTCATTAAATTAATGCGATGCATCAAAATGAAAACGTCAATTATTTATTAGCAAATACCTAAAATATCCCCCGGCTGGTAAATTTTAACACCAGTTGGGGGTATTTTAAACAATCCGGTAGAAATCCGAGACGATTAAAACTTGATTTTAAACCAATAAAAAGAACGAATATGAAACATTTTTTGACATTTATTGCAGGAGTTTTGATTGTTACAACGGGCGCTCTGTTTGCACAGGAAACGAAAACTGTTTTTAAACATCAGGTCGGGTCGTTTGAAATATGTCTGCTTTCGGAAGGACAGCAAAACAACAGAAGTGATTTCCTGATCGGGGCAACACCGGAAATGCTTCAAAAGTATGTGCCGGACGGTAATATCCCAAGCGCAATGAATGCCTTTCTGGTACGCACACCCAACAAAATAATACTGGTAGATACCGGTCTGGGCAGAAATATTTTCGATATCATGCAGTCGACCGGCGTGGATGCTGCGCAGGTGGATATTGTATTGATTACGCATATGCATGGGGATCATATCGGTGGAATGCTGCGCGACCAAAAAGTCGCTTTCCCAAATGCTGAAGTCTACTTGGCAAAACAGGAATATGATTATTGGATGGACGACGAAGCGATGAACAGGCAACCTGAGAACCGCCGTGGCGGATTTTTGAATGCCCGTACAGTGATTACTGCCTATAAGGATAAATTACATTTGTTTCAACCCAACGAAGTCGGAACGAAATCAGCGCCTTTATTTCCCGGCGTTCAAGCATTTGCAGCATTCGGCCATACGCCCGGTCATACGGCATATATGGTGGAGTCGGGAAAAGATAAATTTATGATTTGGGGAGATCTAACACATGCCATGGTCATTCAAATGCCTTATCCGCAAGTTGCAGTGACATATGACACCGATCCCCAGCAAGCCGTAGTTTCGCGCAAAAAGATACTCGAATTTGTTGCGAAAAACAAGATACCAATTGCAGGAATGCACATTGCTTTTCCCGGCATGGGTAAAATCACAACCGGTTCCGGCGGAAGTTATGTGTTTACGCCTTTTACGAAATAAATGCCGAAAGTATTGTAGGATAAATTTAGTCGAATCTATCCAGTGTTAAGTTAATTGTAAAGTGATGCTATAAAAGCTTATAATTGATTAAAGTATTGCATATTATAATTAATTCTTAATTTTTAACTCTTAATTCTTAATTTAACACCAGGCTTTATGTCCAAGCTGAAAACCATGTTTTTTTGCCGGAATTGCGGCGCGGAATCATCCAAATGGATCGGACGCTGTCCTGCTTGCGGTGAGTGGAATACGTACATTGAGGAACTGGTAGAAAAGAAATCATCCCAAACTGTGGTTTATGAGGCAGGTGAAAAAGCGCGACCACAAAGATTAACTGAAATATCCGCAGTCAACTACCAACGTATCGATACGCATAATGAAGAATTGAACCGTGTACTGGGCGATGGGTTGGTTCCAGGTTCGTTGGTTCTCTTGGGTGGAGAACCGGGCATCGGAAAATCGACATTGGCATTGCAGGTGGCGCTGCAACTTAAAGGACAAAGGGTGTTGTATGTGTCGGGCGAGGAAAGTCTTCAACAGATCAAGCTCCGCGCCGAGCGGATCGGCGGGACGGGTGGAGATTGTCTTTTTCTAAATGAGACTTCGCTTGAAAATATCTTTCTGCATTGTAAGGGTTTAAAGCCGGCATTACTTTTTATTGACTCTATTCAGACTATTAGTACTCAAGGCATTGAGTCGTCTTCCGGCAGTGTATCACAAGTCCGTGAGTGTACTGCCGCCTTGCTCAAGTTCGCTAAAACCACACACACATCTATATTCCTGATCGGACACATCACCAAAGATGGTATATTGGCCGGTCCGAAGATCCTGGAACATATTGTGGATACTGTCCTGCAATTCGAAGGAGACCACAATCACGTCTACCGTATCCTGCGTTCGTTAAAAAACAGGTTCGGGGCGACATCTGAACTGGGTATTTTTGAGATGCGCGGCAACGGCTTGCGTGAAGTAAGTAACCCGTCGGAGATGCTGATCACAACCAATGACGAAGGGTTAAGCGGGATCTGTATCGGCGCTACCATTGATGGTATCCGTCCGTTCCTAATCGAAACACAAGCATTGGTCAGTTCGGCGGTATATGGGACGCCGCAGCGTTCATGCACCGGATTTGATGCCCGACGACTCAACATGTTGCTGGCTGTCCTTGAAAAACGTGCCGGTTTCAGGCTATCCGCTAAAGACGTTTTTCTTAACATCGCAGGCGGTCTCAAAGTAGACGACCCGGCCATCGATCTTGCTGTAATCGCGGCTATTATGTCATCCAATATTGATACCCCGGTAAATCATTTATATTGTTTTTCTGGCGAGGTGGGGCTTTCAGGTGAGATACGTCCTGTAAGCCGTATTGAGCAACGCATACAGGAAGCACAAAAATTAGGATTTACCAAAATATTCATTGCCGGAGCCAACCGGAAAGGGATTGATGCTTCATCGTTTTCCATACAGTTAGTGTTTGTCAATAAAGTAGAGCAATTATTTAAAGCATTGTTCGGTAAAAGTTAAATAATAATGGTTTATTTCTGGCTGGGAGTCTTTTGTTTGTCGATAGGACTTTTTATCGAACGAAAAAATGCGGCAAAAAAAATATGTAAATATTATGATGCGCTTTTCTCCGAGTACAAGCAGGAATGTCAATTAATAGCATCGCAAACCATTTATGGGAATGAAAATTGGCTTCTGGATGGGATTGTCCAGCCTGGTGACAAGGCTTATCTAATCGTTGGAGATAACCACCAATTTGACATATATCCATTAAACAATGGGAAAAATTTAAATATTCCCAAGCGTCAATATCAATTTTTGATACAGGAGTTTCAAAATGAACAAACGATTTATCGGATAGTTGGTACGACTATTTCGATTTATCATCGTTTGGATGAACCGTTTAATAATTGCATCTTTTTAGTAAAAAGGGCTGGAATAGGACAATGGCCAAGTAAACTATAGAAGAATCTAACACATGGTTCTTATACGTCCTAATACCGAACCGACTTAATCAAATTGGTTTGACAAGACCTCTGAAAAAGGATGTCAAAATTCATATATTGATAAAAATATGTTCATCCTAAGTACGAGTCATTAATTAGTTTGCATTAAAATGCGAAAATTTAATATTCAGTTCACTTCCCAAGCCGGCCAAGCATCGATTGACAGCATAATAGAGAGCATCCTTATAGAGATAATCTTCCGGGTTCAACCATTCTTTCTTCAACTTTCGCCAAAGGGTCTCGGCAATGTTCAAATGAGGCGAATAAGGCGGAAGAAAAAAATGAACAATCCTCTATCTTGCCAATAATCAATACGCCCTTGAACTACTTTAGATTTATGTATACGCGCATTATCCAATACAATGAATGTTTTCTTGGTTATTGTAAAGGAAAATTTTTCCAAATATTCTACGATAAAGTGAGAATCAATCTTCTCTTCGGTTGTTGTCCACCGACATTGGTTTTGTCTGTTTATAAATCCAAAACAGTTGAGTTTGTAAGCCTTTTCGGAAAGAATGCAGACATCCTCACCCGGAAATTGCTAACCGT
This sequence comes from Bacteroidales bacterium, assembly GCA_031551645.1. GTDB lineage: Bacteria > Bacteroidota > Bacteroidia > Bacteroidales > UBA4181 > JAIRLS01. The sequence continues at coordinate 21,949 of JAVBNI010000056.1, forward strand.
AAGGCACATAGCCTTCACTGCACACATGGGTTTCATCTCCATAAAAAAGGTCTATTTTTCCTTCCATACTCAGTTGCTCAAGCTCTTTCAATTTTTCTACTTGAAGTTCATAATACTCGGGCTTCGGTTTGCCCTTGCTTCGCCGTCTTATACGTTTATATCTGCCGCCAAGCTTTTTAAAAAATTTTTAAACGTACTGTCGCAAACACTTTTCCCGCTTTGCTGCTCCCATGCAGCTTTGGAAGTTCGCATGCGCTGCCGGTTGGCTTTGATGGCTGAAAGGATAGCTTCCTTATCTTCACTCTCTACAATTATTGGCTTCCTGCCTCGTCCGGGTTTGGTTTGCAAACCTGAAATGCCTTCAGAATTATACCGTTTCAGCCACGTGTTAACACTCACGTTACACATGCCCGTGATACTGCCGACTTCTTTTGAAGTACGGCCTTCAGATTTCAACAATATGCTTTGGCAACGCATCCGAAAACAATGGCTACTGCCTTGTTTA
>JAVBNI010000232.1:0-22988 GCA_031551645.1 Bacteroidales bacterium
TTCAAAAAAATGACGCATCTGAGATTCAATCTCTAACGAATAAAAGTTTTTCATGTCTGGAATTTCATTGGTTAAGTTGCTGAACAAAGATAACATGAAATAATTGGAAATGGGAATTTTATTTTGGGCGCATTCCTTAGCCGCAAAGCGACGATATAACTTAGCCCAATGGCTTTAAAACAGATAAACAGGCAAAGTCCTTTCAGGACTTAAAAGAACGTATCGTACAATTTGTCCCGAGGCGTTGCCATCGGGCTGAAATAATCTGGGCTTTCAGCCCGCTTACCAATAGAGTGCCAGCCTGAAAGGCTAACATAATTCAGTCCGACGGCAACGCCTCGGGAAGTCAGATGAACGAGAAATAATTAGCGCGCTGAAGGCACAGCTTAATTAGAACTTAACAGTCCTGCACCTGCGGGGTTAGTGGACAAAAAATGAATGTGAGTTATAAAATAGATTTTATATAAATTAGCAGAAAAGATGTCTCCACGCGTAAACTCGTACCTGCCCGGCTACGCCCACCTGTATGACATAATCGAGCAGGTGGAAACATCTTTAATTTCTTAACAAAATGACATTGGATGTTATTTTGTCATTATCACTAAGGTTAAACTATCTGGATTTTTTGTTATGAATTTTTCAACGAACGGAGAAAGTGCGCCTCCCGGGAACATTATCTGCTACAAGTCCAGGTAACGTACATTTTGGGGGACTATTGCAGCATCAATGGTCGATGATCGCCGACATTTTGGGGACATTGCAACATCAATGGTCAAAGATTGCGTACATTTTTTGCGATTGTGCGCCACAATGTCCGAAAACGCGTACACTTTTTACGATTGTCTGCCACAATGTCCGAAAATATACGCATCTTTTATGATTGGTTTCATCAATGGTCAAAGAATATCCACATTCTTGTTCATTGCAACGACTATGATTAAAATTTATTTACGTTTGCGAAATTACTCTCCACAATACCCGAAATGCTGTTTATATTGATGTAATACTAATGCGGATCAAGGGTTGATTTTGGGCTAAAGCCCTTGATAATTAATTTTGTTGAGCTACGCCTGCCCCTCCGGGCAGGCTGCGATGTTGCTGACAGGGTCGGAATAGAATTTTTGATTAAACAACATTGTATCTTATTGTATCAATGTGAACCTCATACTGAATCCGAAGTTGGTATTGTAGTTTTTGTATGAAGTCGATACAAACGGAGTATTGATGATGCGGTCGAAGAAAACAGTGAGCGTAAAATTATTGCTGATTTTGTAGTCAGCGGTTAGCTTAAAGGATGTTACATTTTGTCCGGCAGAAGCCTGCACCGGCAGTTTCGAAGCGTCGGTACTGTTTTCGTCTACATTACCAATACGCCGTATCATTGTCTTACTGTCTCGAATAGACAAATCGGCATTGACTTTAAGATCGCTTTGCAGTTTTTTCTGATCGCCTCCCAGGGTTTTAATGGTGAAGGTCACCTGGTTGAATACATATCCCAAGCCGATGACATAATCGGACATCTTATTTTCGCTCATTTGCAGGTTACCCAGGCCCAATGATAAAATACGTTCCTTGTTCATGGCAAAACGTGCAGAAAAACTATTGAGGAACATCAGGTCGACACCTGCTAAGGGAGCAAACCGCTCATTAATATTGGCTGACGCAATGTCGTTACGGGGAATGAAATTATTCTGCAAATCGCGGGCGTAGGAAGCGGCTGTAGCTATATCGCCATTATAATCATAATTGGAAATATAACTGCCTACGGTATAGTTTGCCCTGTAGCTGTGCCTCAAGCTGACAGAACGGAAATATTTTTTGATAAAGGGTAAATTGCTGAGCCCGTCGAAACTTACTTCCCAGTTAGGCATCATACTCCAGTAGGAAGGAAAATCGTCCAAGGTCACCGTTTCGGGATCCTTTCCCGCATAAGTGGCATAAAAAGCGGGAATCAGTACAGCCTGGGATTCCAGGCTAAAACCATCGTAACCGCCATTCCCGTCGGGCGCCGCAGTATATGACGGATCATTTGCTTTCAAGTCCGAAGCCCGTCTTTGAGCAATGATACCGCGATTTGTCTTGAAATCTTCAAATGACTGTGAATAATAGTTACTTCCTTTATTCAGTTTTTCGAAAGAAGTTCCCAACGCAATAATCGATATGCTATAATTCCCTGAAGTAAGCGGCGAACGAAGATCGTCAGGATAACTTCTCGACGCAGGATCCCAGATATAATACGATGAATAATTTTCCGTATAATTCCGCATGGCTGTCAAGGTAATCCGGATATTCTGGAATGGTTCGAAAACACCGCGCACATTCACTCCTTTGGTCAGGTTCATCATGACAGCGCTATTCAGTTGTTCTTCATGCACCAACCAGCCTTTGGCAGCTGCCCTGTCAGGATAATTCTTGTCCTGCCAACCGAGGAGAAATGGCCAGCCGGGCGCTGAACCACTAACACCGAACATGTTACTCGATTTACTGTATCCGGGCAGAAGTGTACTCCCGTTTTGCGTATAATTCACGCTTATATTTTTTACACCAAGTAGGATCCGCAGGAAATTCTGGGTAATAAAATTCACCGGATTACCCCGTTTTTCAATTGATCCGGTCACCACAGCCGATGCTCCCCGAAAATCGGCGGCAGTGGTAACCGAGACACGGTTCTCGCTTATGATCTGGACATTTGCATCGATGGTTTTCCCATTCGCGTCGGTCATTTTCACATCTACTTCTTTGGTCCCCAGATTATGTTGGATATTACGCGGTTCCCCGGCTTTCATGTTCAAGCCGCCCCGTTCAAACGTGACTGTACGATACTGTTTGGGTTCTTGTGGCTGGTTACGTGCCGGTTGAGTGATCTTTCTAAAATACGGCACCTTATTGTAAAGAGTCGATAGGTTGACTTGTCCGCCAAGGTTAATGGTATTGCGATTGCTAATGGTATTGCCCGGATTGAACGAGGTATCGGCATAGATCGGCGCCACTCCCCACATGTATTCACCGGTGTAACTGGCTGTGGCAGATGTCCAGTCAAGGAAAGGCAACTTGTTGATGGGAATGGTGTAACTGGCCGAAATACGGTGATTGTAGTCAGTCACGCGTCCGCCATGACGGATGTTGGTCCATACGGAATCCCTCCACAGTTCATATTCGGTTTTCATATGCTTGTCGACAACACCCACCGGTTCGTCGATCCGTGCCATATTAGCCGCCGAAAAATCAAGTTTAAGCGACCGGGCAAGATCCCACTGTATGACCATATTTCTGTCCCACATCCAGTTTTTATCCACTGTCGGATCCATGATGAGCGCAGGATTATCGATATTGCGACTTTTTGATTCCATGTAAGTCCTTGACATGCTTGTTCCCAAAGAAATACGGTTTGGCTTGGGATTGAAATTGAAATCACGTATGATACGGAATGCCGGTTTATTCAAAAATGCCACTTTCTGAAATGGGGTAATATTCAACGGTATGGTAGAATAATCATATATGATTCCACCATTGATATTTTTTTCCAGACCTTTTTCAGTCCTCACATCACGATGGTAGGTTTCGTAATATGCGTAATTAAATGTAAGATTAGACAAATTCCAGAAACGAGGCTTCTCATGTATCGTATTTACCCTCACATTGGTCAGATTAAGGCTTTTACGCCGGGTATAATCCTGTGCAAGCGCCTTGAGCGAGTCGCGTGCAGCCTTGTCGGGTAAGGCGTCTAAGGCATCCTCCATTTTCACATCAGGGTTGGTCGGATCGTACTCCGGTGTAACGAAACTTTCGGCAAATCCTACATATAACGGTATCTGTACATTGAGTTTTTCGGGAAAGAGTTTGCCTAATTCAATGCTTGCGGATACATCATAACTGTTTCGTTCCTCGGTTGAACGGTCATTTATCTTCGAATCGATTCCCCCGAAACCGGGTTGAATGGTCTCTCCTGAAATGGCAATTGTGGCCAGGTCAGCTACACGCAATGCCAACCGCGCATTTGCCGCCCATCCTCCTTTTCTGTCGACATTCGACAGCCGGAGTTCGTTCACCCACACTTCCGTCGAACGTGTTTCTCCCGCTCGCGTAGCATCTGAGGGATAGCGTAACCCGATCATTACCACCCTAATGTTGCCTAAATTGGGATTGCCGCAAACATAATATTTCTTACCGTCACCTATATCGTAAGGAAATACGGTGTTCAATGTTACCGATGAACCGCTACGCCGCATAGCATCATTACGTGCCTGTTTGATGTCGGGCAGGGATCCCAGATCAATCCCTATATGGTTTTCTTCGGGCCAGACATCAACATCCGTATAACTTCCCATATTCAATGGGGTCAATTTAAGCGGAATTTCATATTCATAAAAATTGTTGCGATAGTCTGTTCCGATCCTGATAAATACACTCATTTCATCGTCGGCAAGCGAATAGCCCTGGATAGCTTCGGCATGAACTTCCATTTCCAGACTTTTGTAACGGCGCATATCATATGATACATTCCGGTATACCGCCCTTGCGTCGCCATTGGTGAGGTCCTTCACACGCAGTACCATCGCCTGTTCGTTGAGTTGCTGCATTTCGCGGGTGGTTTGGTCGACGGCACGGTCGAATCCCGGAGGAACCATATAAGGAACTGGTTGCCGGCCGGCATTTTCTTCAATATTTACCGAAGATACTTCAAAAGTTGCCGGCGTGGATTCAGGAGTCGAAGTTCCCGGTGTTGCCGGTTGGAAAGATTGATTGTATTGCCGCCATTCGCCACGTACCAGTTCCAAGCGTGCGAAACGGAGGATCAGCGAGTCAGGACAGTTGGTCAGGAACATTCGCATGAAACGTATGGTCTTGAATTCCTGTATTCCACCTACTGCTTTTTCATATTCAGTGATGGGTACACGGAATTGGTACCAGGTGGCGGAGGGCACCTTCTGTCCACTAACTACAATGGAGTCATTGGTTACTTTGTCCACGATAAAATTCTTTCCTACCTCGAAATTCTCACGGCGCAAGCTGACTTTATATTGGAAGTAGCTTTCGGTCTCGCTCATGGTATTGTCGCGGTTGATGTCCTCCTCATCAGGCAAGCTTGTACTGGAATAATCATTGTTGGACGAGTTGCCATCCACCCCATTGTAATATTTGTAACGTGTCAGGATATCGGCTTGCATGGCATCCCATTCTGCACCACGCGGGTAGCGGAAATTGTCACTCGACGGGTCGTTACGGAGATCATCCAACGGTTTCTGATCAAGAGTGCTTTGGACTTCGTTGAGAAAAGGCAGAAAAAATCTACGCTCGCGGGCATCTCCCATCCCGTCGAGACCGACATCCTGCCATACGCGGTTGGTGTTATCAAACGAATGGACGATGGGTTGAACCTTGGGTACATATCCCCATGCGGTAGAATCCACCATACTGAGGTCGCCGTCGGGAGGCAATCCCTGTTCCGCCGATTTACGGGCATCTTTCAAAACGTCCTCGGATATATTTCCCAGATTGAAATATAAATCTCCACCTTTCAATTGTTTCAGTGAATCTTCCACGAAAGGATCCATCAGCCAGAACTCAATGAACTGGACATTATTGGTTTCAAAATCGCTTGGTTGTACTTCCCGCATCATACCGCCCCATCGTTTTTCGGGATCCAGCAGGGTACCATCTCCATTGATTTTGGAATCATAGTTGTATGGACCACGTTCCTTCGGGTAATATGCCACGTTGAGTACGGCAATATTTGTCGGCACACCGGAAACATGCTCCTTATTTTTGAATATCTCTTCTTCGTAAACGGTCCTTACAAAGTTACTGGTCGTATACTTATCTGGATTGTTACGGATATAATCCGGGGTAGTCGACGAATTCATGTATTGCTTATTGACAAACAGCGGGTCGATGGTATACCACGCCAACCGTGCACGGTTCATCCCGATGATGAGCTCGTCACTCTTTGAGGATTCGGGAAACAAGTTATTACCTTGCGGAATACTCGACAGATGCCATGCCGAAAAAGCACGAAGATCGTAGGAAGTCTCGCTTCCCTCAAAGTCATCAATATAAGCTGTTCCGCTGTTCATGATGGCTTTGGATTTACCGGGCAACAACTGGGCAAACTCACCCGTAAAATCAAGACTCGACGGCGCCTTGGTTTGTATCAATGGAAGCTTGTCTACCCACGAGGTGAGGAAAGGAAGTTCGGTATTGTAGTTGGTGTTCAATCCCAGCATGGTATTGGCCAGCGGCTCGTCGCCGATATTGACTTTTTGTGTCAACGGTCTTTCCGTAAGTCGCAACACAGTCCCCCCAATATTGAAATTATCCGAAAATTTATAGTTCAGGTGTGTTCCCAGCATGGTTCTCTGCTGAATAGCAAACAAGGCGTTGCTTTCAACGCTCACCTTGATCGGCGTGCCGGATTCAAGCAAGCCGGTATTGAGAATTTTCACCCGTCCCATGCTGTAGTCAACTGTATAATCGACATTTTCGGCCAGGCGAGTACCGGCGGCCGTCACCACCACCGATCCTTCGGGTATATTCATCGCATTCAGGGTGATTTCCGACCCGCCTTCCGCACTATATCGACCACGCAACAGGAATTTATTCAATTCGGCTATTTCACGTGCTTTGGTCAATGTGGAATCGTACAGTTCCTGGAAGACATATTTGTCTATCTTCGAATCGGGTATGCCTTTCGACTTGAGATGATCGCGCAAGGTACTTCCGAACGGCTCCAATACCGGGAATATAATTTTCCCGTTACTCGAATTGATCGTAATCCCCTCCACAAAGTCAAAAACTCCATCGGGAAATGCATCCAATTGTGTGTTCAGCCGGTCGAGTCCCATGACCCGAAGGAGTATATCCTTACTCACAGCGTCTTCGGGAATGTAATTAATGTCATTGCCCGAACGGTCGTCAGCATACAGCACATCCATATAAAAATCTTTCTGTTGCAGGTTGTATGCCGTGATGGAGTAGATATTCTTCATCATCAGTTTCCACGTCGGATATTTGGGAACGAGATTGGTACCTTTCAACATTTTCACCACTAACCCGTAATCACCGGTAATACCACTGCGCGACAGTTCACCCACTTTGTACGTTTTACCCTGATAGGTATATTCGTAAGCGACCCCCAATACTTCATCGGCGTTGAGCGCCGAGTTGAGCGAGATGTACCCCAATGTGGGATGGAATGTAAATTCACGGTCGGTAAGCATGCGTGCGCTTTGCAATTTTTCGAAATCAATACTCGCATTTAAGCCTTGGCTGCTCAACTGACCATCGATATTGGCATTGAAATTGCGCACAATACTATGTACATTCTTATACAATTTGTTATAAACCGATGTTGAATCATTATCCGGAAGATATTCCGGATAATCAGCATCTGGGTTTACTTTGTTATTTTTATTGTAAATATATTTCGATTCCCCAAGGTCCATGAATGCAACTAGATTACGGGACGCGTCAGTCTTACCAACGCGGTTGGTCACCCAGACTTCGACACGTGTAATCGTAATGCCGGAAGTCACTGTAGGGATATTTTTCAAGGATTCTTTGTAATGGTCGCGGAAATACTGCGCAAGGAAAAAGTGTTTGTTGGCATCATATTGGTCGGCCGACAATTCGAATTCGTTGATTTGTGAGCCACCTTTGATTTCGATGGTGGATGTTTGTCCTTTTTGTTGCGAAGCTATCGCGGTAACTTCCAGTTTCCCAAATTTCAATTCGGTTTTTAGCCCGAACAGGCTCTGGCTTCCGGTAATTAAAGATCCAGGCAAAGGTAAAGAAACATTCCCGGCTTCTATCTTTTGAATAATTTCGTCCTCTTTGCCTTCATAAGCGAGTTTTGCTTCATTTTCAAAATCAAAAGAAGCTTCGGTGTTATAATTAATCCCCAGCCGCATTTTGTCGCCGATACTACCCGCCACATTTACCTGCAAGCGGGTGTCGAAATCGAAAGTCGTGTTTTTTCTTGCGCTTTCACTCAGGTTGGGGTTTTCGGTACGCGTCGTATTCAGTGCAAATATCAACTCTGCCGAGCCTTGAGGTACGATGCTGATGACGTTTGTGCCGAATATCCGGTCGAAAGTTTCACCACCCAGACTGAATTGCGGCATAAAGCCTGTACTTCCCGCACTTCCGCCACTGAGCGATTTTTTCGAATGTTCTTCCCAGTTGAGCGTTTTTTGTTCCTTTAATTTATATCTCATAAATTCAGGCGTATCCATCGAATACGGTGTACCATATTCGAGACTTCCTGCCTTTTCCTTAAAGATATATTGTTTGCGTACGGGGTCGTATACGATTTCCGTTTTCACATTCGACGGAGGAGGAAGAAACAATCCGCCACCGGGCGAGGAATAGAGATAGGGATTAGGATCAAGTTTCGGAAAACGATATTCGAGCGGGAAACGGTATTCCTGTAGCGCATCGTTGGATGCAGTTTGAGCAATCAACGTCTTGTTGCAGAATAGAATCCCGCAGCAGAGCAACAACAGTATATGTGTATAGCGTGTCCTAATAATTTTATATTTTAAATTTTCGATTTTCAACAAATTAAAAATCAAAAATCAAAAATGACCGGATCAGATACCGAACTTCAAAGCCTCCTTAATGATATCTTCGACGCTGGCTGACGGTTTGGCAGCAACAATTTTGTCCAGCACTTTCTCAACCGATACTTTTGTAAAACCCAAATTAACCAAAGCAGATAACGCTTCTTCTTTAGAAGTATTGTTTACAACTAAAAATTTATCTTCAGCCGATATTGCCGTTCCGATTTTATCTTTCAGATCGACAATGATCCGTTGCGCAGTTTTTAAGCCTATCCCTTTAACGTTTTTCAGAATATTGGCATTGCCTTCAGCAATAGCTCGTTGTAATTCCACAGCCGAAAGCGATGAAAGGATCATACGTGCTGTACCCGCTCCTACTCCAGATACGGAAATCAACAGGCGGAAAAGCGAACGTTCCTGTTTCTCAGAAAAACCGTAAAATAGTTGTGCGTCCTCTCGCACAACATGATGTAAGTATAGTTTACACAAGGTATCGGTACCCAGATATGGTTGCAAGCCTGTAAAGGTATTGAGCGAAATATGTATCAGATAGCCGATCCCACCGGCTTGTACAGTAGCGGATATGGGATCCAGATCCACCAGCCGGCCTTCGATAAATTCGTACATAAATAGATTCTAAGTGATAAATATCGACAAAAGTATATAAAAATATTGAATAGTAGTATGGTAGAACATGAAACAAGACTCTTCGCGTAAACTGCTATTTTATCGCTTCTTCGGTTTCCAGCCACTCGCTGAAACGATTCAGGCGGCTTTCATTTTCCTGAAGCCATTCCAAAGATGCAAGCATTCCAAGTTGGCTGACATAACGGCAATAGGTTTCAAAATGCTCCGACTGGGCAATGTTGCAGAAAAAAGGTACATAAGACTCCCACCACAAGCCTGAATTTTCTTCCTTACTTAATTCACCAAGCGTTAAAAAGAGCGACCGGGTATTTTCTTCAAATCGTTCAAAATCCGTTTTATTTTTGTTTTCTGCCAGTTGACCGGAAGCCTGGGCCAAGGATATCATTAGGTCGGCAGCGCTAAATTCATCTCCCTTGTCAGGGGCAACCAGGATATTGATGTTTTGGGAATTTCCGGCATCTTGTTTCACATTTGCTGCAAACTGCTTGAGCATTTCGGTAAATACCGTATGACTTCTTTCTGTATCAGGCTCCAGGAATAAAAAATAATACCAGCACAACAGGCTTTGTACCCGCTTACCGGCTTCCTGCATGGTGAATCCCAGCAGCATATGGCTGGATGCATGTTCGGGATTATTCTTGATGGCATTGATAAATGCAGTAGTTGCATTTTCATAATCGTTTATTTTATAATAATTCAATCCCAGGTTGTAATACAGCAGATAATTATCATCAAATAATTTTACCGCTTCCTGGTAAACTTCAATCGATTCCTTCATTCTTCCCAAGTGATCCAAAGAGGCCGCCATGATATTATAAGCGTCCAAAAGCGGACCTTCATTCTTTTCGATTACTTTCGAGCTGTATTTCAATGCATTTTCATAATCCTTAACATAAAAATAACTCATAGCGATCTCATAATTAGCCAAAGGCGATTCGGAGTCAAGGCTCAAAGCCTGCGTATATATATCGATGGCTTCCTTATATTTACCCTGGTCATGTAACTCAATACCCTTATCTACCAGGTTATTTAAATTATCCTGTCCGTGTACATAAGCAACAACAGAACAAACAAGAATGATGATGAAAATTTTCTTCATTTAGGAGCTTTTTTCAGGACGGATAAAGGATTATTCGGTATCCGGCCTGATTATCGAAACCGTTGATGGCTTGGTTATTTCGTCGATAGGAACAATGTGCTCTTCTTCAGGCGCGGTTTCATCCTCACGGCGGTTGGCTTCGGTCTTGTTCCGCTTGAAGAGATCCCTCACCCGGTTGAAATCCTCCCGGAATAATAGTCCAATTCCTTGAGTGTAAGGGGCTTGATCAAAGTTAAATCGTTCATTGGCACGGTTAAATGCTTTGAATCTCAACTTCCCACTTTTGTTAAGTTTAATGTCAAACGTAACATCACCTACCACATTACTTGAACTTTCAACCGCTTTCATGCCTCCTACTTCATAATCCATATGGAGTCTCCACATGTCTGTGCTTAGATCCATGCCAAAATTCTGGCTCTCCATACCCGGATGATACGAAATATCCACATCAAAATTATTACTCCATTGCGACAGCATGTAACTCAGCTGGTTGGTGAGAAACTCCGAAGCAGTGGCCAATCCCATCGATTCGAACCCGGACGATCCGGACGAACCACCGGCATTCTGGTTGGCTGGATCGGAATAGAACCGGTTCATCACCAACAACGACAGGAATTGCCGGGTCATTTCTTCCTCGGTATTGGTGGCTGCGCTCAGGAACGAACGGGCTTCCGGCTCAGCGTTAGGCATCAATAATTCAAAACGGATATTGGGATTCGTCAACCGGTTACTGATATGCAATACGCATTCGACAGGTACTGAGCGGCGATTAACGTCATCCGGCCCCATCTCGCCCATCAGGTCGGAGAGAGATGGCTTAGCAGCATACATCGCCTTGATGTTGATCAATGCATTCATTGGGTTGCCATTCCAAGTAATAATACCGCCCTTTTCAATAGTAAACTTTTTATTGATGATATTTTTCAACGTGAAAAGATAGTCGCCCTCATCAATCGTGTAGGTGCCGAATATGTCGAACTGGTTGTTGGCTATGTTAAGTTTTAAACTTCCACTACCCCGCGCACGCATAATGTCGCCAATTTTAGAGTCAAAAATCAACTGAGCTTCGGCATCGGGTGTGACATCTAAAGCCATATTAATGGTAAACTTTTGTTCCTGAGCAGGTTCATCGGGATTGCTGATCCTTCGTCGTCTGAATTCGAACGGATTTTTTTGCGCACGAGGTCTGTGATCGACAAATGATATGAAGGTGGTTTTGGAAATCTCGTCGTCTGAACTCAAAGGAATATTAAACTGTGTATTTTTTTCGGTGCGTGCGGTTACATCCAGCAACATGTCATTGGGCGTACCGGCAATACGTATATTCCCGGTAGCAAACGCTTTCCCATAGAACAGGCTGTTGTCGCGCTCCTTGGTGTTGAGTACTTCCAGATTATTTGCAGCGAGTTTCAGGTCAAAACTCAAATCCTTAAAATCTTTGGTGACAATAGAACCATTAGCTTTACACAGATTACCGAACCGATCAAAAATTTCTATATCCTTGAATCGTATGGTATTGTTTTTTACTTCGGTACTTCCAGAAAAGCTATAACGTGTCTTGGTATAATCGAGCGTAAAAGCTGCACGCCTCAAGTCAACCTCTCCATTCAACAATGGTTTATCAATACTTCCCGTAAGCTTCATCTGGCTGGATAACATCCCTTCCATCCCGGTGAAAACATTTTCAATGTAAGGCTGGAAAACCTTAACGGGAATTTTCTGAACATCCACTTCAAAATCCAACGCCTGGTTGGCAATATAATAATTGCCCCGTATCAGCATGGTACGTAAATCGTTGAGCAAAGATTCCATATCGATGCGGACACTACGATTTATACTGTTCCATCGTGCCGATAGCTTGGTACTACCGAATAGCCCGTCATTTAACGAAAAATCAGCGATTTGTAAATCCGAAACAAAAACCGGCACATTGTACAAGTTCGACAATGATGCAGTTCCATTGGCCACTCCGTCAAACATCAGTTTATTGAACTGCATAGAAGTGTTTATTACCGACAAGTTCAGGTTTCTGGCTTCCACCAGAAGTTTGTCCTCTTCCCTATGTGATATGGCGCCCGAAGCGAGGATTGCTTGTCCGTCTTTTGTTGCACGAAAATCGTTCACCTTGATGGATGAGGAATCTATAGATATCCCCTGATGTGCAATTTGCCATGCATCACCCGCCATAACAATCTGTCCGGGCGACGAAAAGATATGTATCGACGGCGTTTTTCGTTTGGGAGGCTTGAGGAAAAAGATCTTTGAACTCAGATAACCCTTGTTAAGTACTGTATCCCAGTTATTCCACCGTATATCTAACCCCACACTGTCGCCTCTTGCAGTAGCAAGCAAGGCAACATTTTCGAATTGTACATTTTTATTCAATCTGAAACTACGGCTTCCTGCCTCCACAACAAAAGTGGAATCCTCCGTACTCGCATTTAGATAAAATCCACGCCACCGTTTGTTGTCGAGCGTCATGTATGGTACATCGAGGACAAAATGAACGTCCCTTTGAGCCGGATTGTAAAATCCTTCAAGACGGGTACCCTTGGAGATATTAAATTCGTTAACAAAGAAATTGGTCAGCTTATCGGTATTCTTGAATTCGGCTTCAAACCGGAATTTATTATGCGACAAGCTGTCCGGATTTACAGTTGTAGATACCCAGGCAGGAGCATAGTTTTTGACGAGCGAAGAAAATGATTCGGGTAATTTCAAAAATTGATATTGTCCCCATATTTCTGCATCCAGGATGTCCGATCTGAGTATGAACCGGTTGGTGTCACTTATGGCCTTGGTAAAAAGAAGCAGGTCGTTGATTTCCAATTCGCGGTTATTACGACGGATCAATGAATTTTTCAATTCCAATTCTCCCATCAGGTTATCGATATTGGTTCCCGAGAATGTTGCTTTAATACTGAATGATGCAAACGACGATGTGTCTTTTTCGATCAGCTTAAGATTATACAGTTTAGCACGTTCGACATTGGCCCAAAAGTCAAACTCGGGGACAGCCGGATTGGCCAGGTCAACCTTTCCTGAAAAGTCCATTTTGATATTCGGTTCATCAATTACCAATTGTCCGTCATACATCCTGTCGTTGATGGCTCCATTAACAGTGATGTCCCGGTAATCGTACCCGCGAAGCCAGATACTTTTAATCAGCCCTTCGATCATTGCATGTATATGACCGCGCCCTGATGCTGATCCGTCCACCTTGCCATTCATGGTCACTTCACCGATGGAAGGCTGATTTAGAAAATGTCCAAGATGAAACCTGTCGGTTTTCAAATCACCATGGAACGTAAACGTGGTGTCAATAGCCAAATCGATAACTGGCTTGATAGATACGTCGGTGGAGAGATTTCCCAGGTTGGTGGTAAAAGTCCCGTAGGTGACAAAATCATTGAAAAATCCCGTAAAATTACCCTTATACCCAATATTGGTAAGTTGCTTCATGGATTCGGGAAGATTCACATGCCCCGTTCGCGAATGCGGTATTTGTATCCGCTCGATGTCCGAAGGACAGGATAACAAGTCCGTGATATTTGCAAAAATAAAAGTGGAACGCAGATCGGGTAACCCTTTGAGGTCGAAATCGCACTGTACGGCAGTCATTTTACCAGCCTTGACCGCAACATTTTCACCTTTCATATTGTCAACCGTTCCGGTAACTTTGCCCTGTACCCGTACGGAATCGGGATAAGCATTGAAATGCGGAACGAAATTCGCCAAGTCGCAGAATGCAACTACCGACGGTTTAATATCCAAGCTCATGGTTACTTTCGATACAAATCCGCCGCTACCGAAATCCTTGAATGAATCGAAACTGAAAGAAGCATCGTTAGCCTTTAAAGAAGAATACGATGTAATAATTTGTACGTTTTTGAACGACAAATTGCTACTATTAACCAAAAAATCGGCCGACAAAAAATCGACTTCGAGTCCGCATTTTTCAACGCAAGCCAGTTTACGGATACGGAAATATACACCGCCCTCATTACCCAAGCCGAAATCGGAAACAATCAGGTTAAGATGTGATACATCTATGTCCGAGTAGTTCATCCCAAAAGGGCGGGTAAAGGGAACGGTGGAATTGATAAATGAAAAATGACAATCGTTTAATTCAATGGATTGCATGCCAAAGAGCCAGGGTTGTTTATTGGTGGTTGTATCCTCCGATTTCAGCTTGTCAATAATAAATTTGATGTTGATTTCGTTGGCTTCTGGATCAATGGCCAGGCGGATATCGGCACGGTTAAGTACCGCTTTGCGTACCTCGATATTACGTGATGAAAAAGCAAGCAGATTTAGACGTCCGATCAGTTCGGGTGCAAACAGTATGGTATCACCGTGTAAATCAGTGACACACAAATCTGTTAGAGTTACTCTGTTGAACCACGATATCCGGATGTGATCAAAAGAAATATGGTTACCTAACTTATCGGAAAGTATTTCAGTGACACGCTGGGTTACAATGTTTTGAATCCTCTCGCTATTTACAACAAAAAACAAGATGGTTGGTGTCGCAAAAACAACCAACAACATAGCCCATAATATTTTCTTTATGCTTTTGATAATCTTGTCTTTTTATAAAAATAACATAACAAATATCAAACCGTTTTTCACCGATTTTATTGTTTTATTTTTGGAGATTATTTCAAGTTTTACAAACCAAGGTAAAGCCAATAGCAAGAATTATTCCTATCTTATCATCAATACACAAAACATATCAACCGATTTTTTGTGTTTAATTATTTGACAAATAAATAATTGTGTAATATTGTCTTTCAGAGGCAATATCAGCCCATGAAAGAAATATTACCCGCTACCTTTGCTATTTCACAGAACCAAAGGTAAAAACAAATTTTCTACAAACAAATTTTATTGTGAAAAGAGATTTTTCAGTCTTTTTCAAAGATGTTTCCATGAAATTAATAGGGCAGATCTTAATACATGACAAAATTTAGACATTCCTTATTCTATGCCTGAAAGGCGAGATTTTCATAACTGCAAGTAAGCGAAGCGCAACTTGCGGATTAACAACTAACATAGCCATTGCCTGCAAGGCAAGACATATAGAACCAGAATACGTCTTGCCTTGCAGGCAATAATTGTTTGTTGCTTTCTATGCAGGTCGTTGACCTGCGGTTATGAAAATCGGGCTTTTCAAGCCTTATATATTTTTGTCATGTACTAAAAGAGCTGGTATAAAAATCAAAAGTCAATCGTATTAATCTTGTAAATCGCTGATTCCCGAAGCCGAAAGGTTTAGCCGGTATTGCGTACCCTGCGGAGTTTGTAGGACACAGATCCGTTTCTTATGTTCCAGTTTATACACGTAGTTTTTGTTTACCAAATGGCTTTTGCCTGCACGAATAATACTTGTACCCGTCAATTTATGCTCTATTTCTCCCAACCGCTCGAAGATAGTTTCCTCGTTGCCTGTAGTCAGGAACATGTTACAATAGTTTCCGTCGGCAACGACGTAAAGAATATCGGATGCTTTGAGCACCAACGTTGAATTGTATGTATGAAATGCAAATGTTTTCGGAGGTTCAGGAGCTAGCGGAATAAATTTTAACTGTCCGTTTTGCTCGTTGATCCTATCTTTCACCTTTTTAATGGCAGCCGAAAGCTCGATGATATCGACAGGTTTCAGCAGATAATCTACTGCAGCGAATTTGATCGCCTTAAGAAGAAATTCGGGGGTGTCGTAGGCGGTGGTGAAAATGATATAAGGCAACTCGGTGGCGCTGCTCAATTGTTCCAACAGCCACATCGAATCCTTTTCCTTGAGTTGTATATCCAGGAAAACGACATCGGGACGGTGTGCCAGTATAGCTTTCATGGCGCTGTCGGCATCTTCGCACTGGTCTATTATTTCAATATCGGGATGGTATTCGATTAATTTCTGAACCAGTGTCAAACGCGGAAATAATTCATCTTCAACTACTATTGCTTTCATAATGGTGATATGTGACGGGTGACAGGTGACATGCGACCCCTGTTCCTTGTCACATGTCGCATGTCACCAATTTGTCACCACTAATTATATTTAAATCCTTTCGGTACTTCTATTTCAATGCGTGTGCCGCAAGCATGGGCGTGGCTGTCGATAAGGTCGACGATGCGCTGCACTAACTTGGCATCGTTGGTTTGGTTATAGAGGATGATTTGTTGCGAGAGAATGGCCAGTCCTTGGCCGGTGCCGTCAGTTTGGAGACGTTTCGCTTCGGTGCGGCCTATGCCGTCATCTTCAATAGCGACCAACACTTCGTCCTCCATCAATGGATCGGCGGCAATGTGGATGTGCCCTTTGCTTTTCTTGGCGCGAAGTCCATGTTTGAGGGCGTTTTCGCAATGCGTATGCAGGATCATGTTTGGCAACAGGATATCCTTGTCCACATCAGGTGATATGTCGATGCTGAAATCGAATTGTTCGCCGTAACGCATCTTTTCTAGGCCAAGGTACAGTTCTACGTAACGTATTTCTTCGGACAGTGAACGTGCCGGCCTGTCAACATCGCGCAGGGTGAGGTTGGTGAACGATGCGTACATGGCCAGGTAATGGTTGGCTTCTTCCTTAGAGAAGTTCATGATATAGTACTCAATGCCCGCCAGCACATTGGCGTTGAAATGCGGGATGGAGCGCAACCTGATGGATTGTATCTGCAGATTGTTCAGTTGCTTTTGACGTTCAAGGGCGTGAATCTTTTCAGCGTTCTTTTTGCTGGTATAGCGGTAGACAGTCCATACCGCAATGAACAATAGCACAGCTACACATATTACATAGAACCACCATGTTTGCCAGAAGGCAGGAAGGATAACAAAAGCCCGACTCACTACCGGAGTTTCGGTACCGGACACACCGGAATTAGCCTTGAGTTGAAACTCATAATGGCCAGGAGGAAGGTTGTTGAATACCACTTCGGTGGCTTGTTGCGATTGCGACCATTCATTTTGGAACCCGGTAAGACGATATTGGTAACGGACGTTGCCGGTGGCAGAATAACAAATACCAATGAAATCGAATTTTATATTTTTTTCACGATGTTTAAGGTCAATAGAACCATTATTTACAGTAGCCCAATGAATGTTGTCGGCGGAACTTTGCATGGATTGCAGGTGCAGCACAGGAGCAGATTGTTCGTATATCAAATCGGCAGGATTAAATTTAACCATTTGTTCGAGTGTCAATACATAAACATTTCCTTTACTATCCTCGGCAATGTTGGAGTCGAATGATGCGTTACCTGTAAACCCATTATTGAATGAGTAGTGAAGCATATCGGGATGCGTTGATGTAGACAGGTATATCCCACGGGCTGTGGCAACGATCAGAATTCCGCTTTTTGTGACATGAATGCCACGTATTTGGGTTCCGGGAAAAGTATGATACAAACGAATACTATCGGAAGAGCTGGTATATAAACGATTTCCCGCATTGAACCAAATTGTTCCCGAATGATCGGCAGTGATCAGGAAACTACCTTTAAGATGATCATCTGCTATCAAACGGGTATCGTTTCCATCAACAATTGTAATACCTTCCGTTCCCGTAATCCAGAGCCGGCCACGCCTGTCCGACACCACCTGCCGGGGTTCCTGTTGCAGCTCGTGACGTGTAAGTGTCCGTACAATTTTGCCGTTGGGCCGGAAAATGACCAATTTGCTGTCACTGGTTGCGGCTATGTTGCCATCGGATAGTGAAACCGTATAACTGTATGTGTCCGGAGGTAGGTTGAGATAGCTGAATTGTTGACCACGAAGGGCAATAAGGGCACTCGGTTTAAAGATGAGCGTATCGCCTTGCATACAGGGAAAAGGGTGAAAATAGTTACCATCAGGATGTGCCGGGTAGGATATTTTTTCCTGTTTTTCGCCGGAGATACGGAATAAGTAGCCATTGAGCGTTCCTGCCCATATCCGGTCATTATGGTCGACAAGTACAGATCTGACCAAATCTTCGGTATCCGGCAAGATGTAATTTCTGAAATGCATTCTGAAAAAACAATACAATCCCCTGTAACTGGCTACCCAAAGGTTTCCCTCTCTGTCCAGAAGCATATCGGTAGAGTTGACCAAGCCCTGATATATGCTTTCCAGCCGTCCTCCATAGTATCTATATATGTTTTCAGAATCCTTGATGATCAGTTGTCCGGCTTTATCGACCAAACCTATAACCCCTGAACCCCGGCTAAATGTATGTTTGCAAATTTGTTGCAATTCACCCCTACGATAGTCATAGAGACCATCAGTCCCAATAGCCCAAATGCCATCACGATGCGGGACAAATGAAATAACTGCATTTGTACGGATGGAATCGAGCATGGCGCCGTCCTCATCAGTCACACTCATGATATCCGCACTTATGTAGAACCGCTTGTTTTTTTGGTCCCAAAACGGCATTTTCAAATGATCTTGGATTTGTAACTGTTCGTGTGTCCATACTTTGACTAAACCGGTATCGCCGACGGCATATACACCCCTTTCTTTTGTGTCTTTATTTTCATATACTGCGTATCCTTGCGGAAGATCGTGCGATATAAACGAACGTAAAAACATATTCTTTGTGAGCGTGACTTTTCGGATGGTATCATCGTCCATCACAACATACATCGAACGGAGTGTGAATGCCCTGATTTCACCTTCGACTGTTTCGGAAATTCTATATATTCTCGCTTCGGGATTGGATATGACCGAATGGAATTTCACACCGTCATAACGAGCGAGTCCGTTATTCAAACCTAACCACAGGTATCCTTTGCTATCCTGAAATATGCAATTGATGATCATATCCGGCAAACCATCCTGCGTGGTATACTTTCGGTAGCTGTACTCTGTTTTCAGATATTCGCCTGCCGTGGCAACCGTGCATAACAACAACATCCCGGCAAGTATCTTCCATTTAAAATTCAAGGATTTCATGATACAATCAATCAAAGTCATTTTGTAAAGCCTTCCAAAAATATAAAAAAGATATGAAGAGAACAACCCCCATCTATATTAATTTGCATGCAATCTTTGACCATCAATATTTTGATGTCAGATAATGTGAATATTCTTTGACCATTAATGTTTTGATGTCAGACAATGTGGATATTCTTCGATCATTGATAAAACAAAGCACAAAGAATGTGGACATTCTTCGACCATCAATAAAACAAAACACAAAGAATGCGCACATTCTTTGACCATCAATGTTCCAATGGCCAAAAAATGTTGACAATCTTTGAGCATCAATGTTGTCATGGTCAAAAAGAACATATATTTTCTGACAATATAGCAAACAATGTTTTCGGCCTACCCGCCTGACAGTGGTCGATAGATCCTGTCAGCGGAGTATGATAATGAAGCTAAACGTCCTCAAAGAAGCTAATCGAATATTCCGCCGCCTCCACTGCCACCACCAGATGAACCGCTCTTGCGTTCAAAAGTGAAGGTGAATGATGCGCTTGTAACCGAAGCCTGTTGATTTTCCCATGTGCAACCATAGCAAATATTGGGAATTGCCTGACGGGCGATCATGGTGGCGAATTCCTTCGACGTATTTTTATCAGCTTTCAGATCCATTTTATTGCCACTGATGGTTACCGTGTAGGTGGCGCCATCATCAATCTCCAACTTATTGCCGGTGTAAGTATAATCCGCTTTATCGCCATCAAGATTACACTTCCCGTTGCTCTCGAATTTCCAAATAGATTCATCATCTGTCATATCCAATGGAAACTGGGCATTGACCACAGTTGTCAAATCGGTGTAGTTATAAACCGCATTGCCGTCAACTTCCGTCCAGATCCATTCGCCTGTGATTCCGCTCGCGGCGGCGTCACCGCCTTCATCCTTGTTGCATCCTGTCAGCACAAGTGCTGGCAGGACAATGATCCATAAAATAATCCGTATCGTTTTCATTTTGGTAAAAATTTAAATAGTGACATGTGACATGTGACGGGTGAGTATAAACGGCTTTGCCCTCCTGTCACTCGTCACCAATTTATAGTTTGAATTTGCAAGCCAATGCAAGTTGCAGGTTCATGATTTTCCACTCGGAAGACTCGCGTACTTTATTGACCCCATAACCGAAGGTAAGCTGCGGTGCCAACTCTATCAGGTCACCGAGTTCGAAGTTATAACCCAAACCAAACCTCGCCTCAAACCTTGTATTCATGCTTTTGATGGAAATTTTCTGGGTACCTTGAAGGGTGCCGTTTTGGTACAGTTTCTGGGTAGCTTTGGCCTGGATATTGAACCCTACGCCGGGTCCTACCACAAAATAAAGACCAGTAGATGGAACAGTAAATTTGAGCATTGGATTAATGGTGAAATACGCAATGTTGAAGGTCGTTTTCCGCGATTCGTTATTCTGTTCCTCACTGTAGCTGGCGTTCATATTGTCGTACCCAAGGGTGGCCAGCATTCCCACCACTGGAGTGAATTTCATGTCGGCATGTCCTGCCAGCGAAAATCCTACGCCCCTGTACGGATCGTTTCCTACAAAGTCGCCTGTGTAGAAGTTGATATTGGCGCCCATTGCCGGTCCCAACGAACATGAAAACTGTGCCGAAGCGGCCCATGATGTTGCAAAAGCAACCACAATAATCGAAATAAACTTTTTCATGATGAAATAATTAAATAATTAAATGATTGAATAATTGAATAACTGAAAATTCTTCATTTTTCACTCTTCACTCTTCGTTCTTCACCCGTCACACTCTTAAAGCTATTTATTCTCCATCCGTTCGAAATTACCGCTCAGGCTTGGGTCATAGTTCGGATTGTAGGTGCTGTTGCCCGGTGCATAAACCGTTTGCCCCAACCCGTTGATCCATCCTTTCGCCCGGTAGGTGTCTACCACATGCTCGTTTCCTGATGGGTCAACGAAACGTTCCTGTCCCGAAAGCACATCGCCCCAGTTTTCGTGTACCCTCGATGTAGCCGCTTGCCGGTCGGCAACCACGCTGCTTTGTGCTTCTCTCGCCTTTGCGCCTTGCTGTGCATATCGTCGGGCCGCTTCGCTGGTGTTGATGATTGTTTGGCGTGCACCTTGTGCAATGGATTCGCGAGCCGAAGCCTGCGTGCTGATCCATTGCGGATTGTTTGCCAGCGAGGCAATAACAGCTTCTACTTCCCCGGACTCTGTTCCGGAAGCTCCTTTGGGCATCCTTTTCGACACAATAGCCAATGGTAGCCAGATACAATTGTTGCCATTGTACACGGTGTATTGCAGCGCACAGGTGAAAAGTTCCTCGATAGCCTTCCCCTGTGCATTGATGTAGGTGACAACCACTTCAGCAGCATCGAATTGTTGTGTCATCCCGTACTGATTGAGTTGCTGCTGTTGCTGGGGCATCGGTACCTGTTGCGCCCTCATTACCGTAAGTTGCTGCACCGATCCGCGGAACTTCGGGATCACTAATTGTTGCAGGAAATCGAGCGCCGGCATGGGCTGCATCACTACCGAACCTAAGTATGTCTTGCCTGGCCCATAATATTGCATTGTATGTTGCGACCATGTATATTGTTCCATCGGGAAGACCTCCATACCCTTGGTATTGTCGCCGCTGGCAGCTTTGAGCCAGAATCTGCAAGGTGTGGCAGGATTGTTTGTATCCCACACAATATCGCAGGCAGCCTTCCAATCGGCCGGCGTTTCTATTTTCAGGGCATTCATTTGCAGCCACGGATCATAGAACCAGACAGTTTTCCCGTTGCCGGACATTTCGGACTGATTGGTTGTGTCATGGTTCGACTGCCCGTTACAACCGACCAAACAACAAAATAAGAAAAATAGCATGGCAGGAATGAGAGATGATAATTTATCCATGAGGTTACTTTTTGACGATTTACAAATTTGAGTCGAATTACTTTGTGCCTTCGAGCCTTTGTGGCAAAAAATACCGAAAGGACACAAAAGCACCATGTGTCAATTCGTTGTCGCTACCGTTGCTTTGACTTTGTACACTTTAACAGTAACGCCATCCTCGGCCGTAACTGTGTACTCCACTTCGCGTTCGGACGAAAAATCCTGGGAAGAGCCTGATGCCGGGATTACTTTTGCGTTGTCCGAGACTTCGATTTCGGGGCTAAGCGAACCGACTATTGTCCCTTTAGAATATTGCCGGGTGATGTTGGTCGCGTTGATTTGCCATTCTGTTCCGTCGGTTTTGAACGAAACAATATCACATGCTTTGCTTTTCTCCGGTTCATCGTTTTCACATGAAACAAAACCGATCGCAACAATGAATAATGCGGTTAAAAAGAATGATGTTTTCATAAAATAGGTTATAAAGCCCCCTTCCTGGCCCTCTCCTAACCGGGAGAGGGCTGTGCGTCATGCACACTTGGAAGAGGATAGGGTTATTTAGATTTTTTGAATTTCGAAAATCTGTTGATTGAAAGGATAATCTAAGATATCGTTGTTGATTGCAAACCAATGATTGTCTTTGAGAAGCGCGCTCTCCCCTCTCCATGTGGGAGAGGGGTCGGGGGAGAGGCTTTTTTACTGTTTCACGATCTTAATCACCGTCTTTTCCTTTCCATTGTCGATGGTCAGCAGGTAAGTGCCCGAAGGCTGGTTGCTGATATCCGGGTTTACCATCAGGTCGGTAACGTTGGTGTGATAGAGTACGTTGCCTGCCATATTGGCAATGGTAATGCGGTAAGTTCCGGGCGTATCA
>JAVBNI010000082.1:0-12674 GCA_031551645.1 Bacteroidales bacterium
AGATAACGATAACAGGCATTTTTTTCCGGAAATCGCTCATAAAAATATATAGAATTAACCCCCATAAATCGATCTCTTGTGCCCATGCTACAAAGGTAGCATCATTTTTTAATTAGTGCGCACTAAGCGCCTATACCGAAAAAGACAATCACATGACCATCCTGTTTTCTGACAAATCTACAAACAAAAAAGAGATTGTCATATATTTGTGTCGGAATAATAATACTTGACAAAGTTAAATGGTCTATCTTTCAATATTTAATCTGTGTGCGCACACGGTATGACGATATTTTTCTCGTGTACGTACACGTAATTACAAATTGATAGTCCGTAATATAAAAATCAATGAATTTGCATTGTTGCAATATATGCCCGCATGGTTGCGGTGCCGACCGAAGCAACACCCCTACAGGTTATTGCAGATCCGGCCTGTCCTGTTCGATAGCAACCATATGTCCTCATACAGGCGAGGAACCTGTAATCAGTGGGCGTCGGGGTATATGCAATGTGTTTTTTGCGCGTTGTAACATGCAGTGTGTATATTGTCAGAATCATGAAATCAGCCGGAACACGGGGTCTGTGCCTTCACAACAAATGACGCCGCAAGAAGTAGCCGAAGAAATCATTCGGATATTGCCTTTCTGTGAAAACCGGGTAGGTTTCGTCTCAGCTTCCCATTATTTGAGCCAGATTATAGAAATTATCGACTGTATCAGGCAGTCGGGGGCAGAACCCATATTTGTGTATAACAGCAACGGGTACGACCTGCCCGAGATGTTACAGCTACTGGAAGGGAAAATCGACGTTTACCTTCCCGACTTCAAATACAGCAATGAATCACTGGGCCGACAATTGTCCGGTGTTTCGGGTTATCCCGGTATTGCGATGAAAGCGTTAAAAGAAATGTATCGTCAAAAGGGTTCACCCTTGTTGTTGGACGATGATACCGGGCTGGCTGAATCGGGCTTGATCATTCGTCACCTGGTTTTACCCGGATTGGTACAGCAAAGCGTAGAGGCGCTCAGACTGATTGCTGAGGAACTGTCTGTAAATATACACATATCGCTGATGTCCCAATACTTCCCCCCGTTTGAAATTGCAAGATTTCCTGCACTGAATCGTACACTTTACTCCTGGGAATACGAACAGGTAGTCGATGTATTCCACCAATTGGGATTTCATAAAGGATGGATACAAGAGATGGACAGCACGCAACATTATCGGCCACGATTTACTACAGAACAGCCTTTCCGGTAAATGTTTTTACCCTACGCTTCCTTCCAGACTGATTGACAATAATTTTTGGGCTTCTACCGCAAATTCCATTGGCAACTTATTGATAACTTCGCGGGCATAACCGTTAACAATAAGTCCGACTGCATCTTCCGTGCTGATACCACGCTGGTTGCAATAAAATAACTGGTCTTCTCCGATTTTCGAAGTGGTAGCTTCATGTTCCACTACAGCCGAATCATTAGATACTTCGATATATGGAAAAGTGTGCGCTCCGCATTTATCGCCGAGCAAAAGCGAATCACATTGTGAGAAATTACGGGCGTTGTCGGCGCGTGTTGTTACCTTCACCAGTCCGCGATAACTATTCTGACTAAAGCCTGCTGATATACCTTTGGAAACAATCCGGCTACGGGTGTTTTTTCCGGAATGTATCATTTTTGTGCCGGTATCGGCCTGTTGGTGGTTGTTGGTGAGCGCAACCGAGAAAAATTCGCCGGTCGAATTGTCTCCCTGGAGGATGCAACTCGGATACTTCCAGGTGATGGCTGAGCCTGTTTCAACCTGTGTCCAGGATATTTTTGAATTGTTGCCTTTGCAGATACCTCGTTTGGTTACAAAATTGAAAATGCCGCCTTTTCCTTCTTTGTCGCCCGGATACCAGTTCTGTACGGTTGAGTATTTTACTTCTGCGTTTTTCATGACAACGATTTCCACGACAGCCGCGTGCAGTTGGTTCTCGTCACGCTGGGGAGCGGTGCAGCCTTCCAGGTAGGACACATATGCTCCTTCATCGGCAATGAGTAGTGTGCGTTCAAATTGCCCGGTATTGGCTGCGTTAATCCGGAAATAAGTAGATAATTCCATGGGGCAACGGACTCCCTTGGGAACATAGCAAAACGAACCATCACTAAAAACTGCCGAATTAAGCGCTGCAAAATAATTGTCGGACAATGGAACTACCGATCCCATGTATTCTCTCACCAGTTCAGGGTGTTCACGTACAGCCTCACTGAACGAACAGAAAATAATCCCATGTTTGGCCAATTCTTCGCGGAAAGTGGTTTTTACAGATATGCTGTCCATCACAGCATCGACAGCCACACCTGCCAGCAACTTTTGTTCTTCGAGCGGGATGCCGAGCTTTTCGAATGTACGGCGTAATTCAGGATCGACTTCATCCATACTGTTCAGCGCAGGCCGTTGTTTGGGAGCCGCATAATAGATGATGTCCTGGTAATCTATTTCCGGAATGTTGAGATGCGCCCACCGGGGCATTTTCATCTTTTGCCAGTGATGGAAAGCCCGTAGCCGGAAATCCAGCATAAACTCCGGTTCTTCTTTTTTCTGTGAAATCAACCGGATGACATCTTCGTTTAGTCCTTTGGGAATGGTCTCCGTTTCGATGTCGGTTACAAAACCATGTTCGTATTCGCGTTGGGTGACCTTATTGATTATTTTGTCCTGTTCGGTATTCATGTTCGGATCTCTTGATTGACATTGATACAGTCATTCATTTTACAGCATAAAACGTGCAAAGGTAATAGTTTAAGACTAATTTTTGCTTGCATCAAAAAATATCGTTTACTTTGCATAACCTGGCTTTAGGTCGGGAATTTTTGTAAAAGGCAAGCATTGTAGTGAAGACAACCAATTTTATCGTTTCGGCCCGTAAGTACCGTCCTGCAACCTTCGATACGGTTGTCGGCCAATCGGCGATAACCAACACCCTCAAAAACGCAATCAGGAACAATCACCTGGCGCAGGCATATCTGTTTTGCGGTCCGCGCGGGGTCGGGAAAACGACTTGTGCACGTATCCTGGCCAAAACGCTTAATTGTTTCAATATGACGTCCGACATCGAGGCTTGTGACCAGTGCGAATCCTGCAAATCATTCAACGAGTCGCGATCATACAATATACATGAACTGGATGCGGCGTCGAACAACTCGGTGGACGATATCCGCAACCTGATCGACCAGGTGCGTATTCCTCCGCAAGTGGGCAGATACAGCATATACATCATCGATGAGGTGCACATGTTGTCGGCTGCCGCTTTCAACGCTTTTCTCAAAACATTGGAAGAACCGCCTTCCCATGCTGTTTTTATCCTGGCTACCACCGAAAAACACAAAATCATCCCGACCATTTTGTCGCGGTGCCAGGTTTTTGATTTTAGCCGCATCAAGATTGACGATACGGTAAAATACCTGCAGCAGATTTCCGACAAGGAAAATATTACCTACGAAATGGACGGATTGCATGTTATTGCACAGAAAGCTGATGGCGGCATGCGCGATGCTCTTTCTATCTACGACCAGATTGTCAGCTATTGCGGTAGCCATATCACTTACAAAAGCGTAATCGAGAATTTGAATGTGCTTGATTACGAATATTATTTCAAGCTGACCGATGCTTTTCTCGATCATCATGTAGGACAAGCATTCGTGTTGTATAATGATATTTTAGATAAAGGTTTCGACGGACACAATTTTGTTGCCGGCTTGAGTTCACATTTCCGTGACCTGCTGGTTTGTAAGGATCCGGTAACCTTGTCTTTGCTCGAAGTAGGGGACAATATCCGCGAACAATACCGCGAACAGGCGGCGCGTTGTAGTACTGGATTCCTGTTCGATGCCTTGAATATTTGCAGCGCCTGCGACGTGGGTTATAAAGTCAGCAAGAATCAGCGGTTGCACGTTGAATTGGCTTTACTCCGGTTGTGTGAAATCGGGGTCGAAAAAAAAAATGACAAACCGGTAGCAACAACATCGCAACCGACAGCAACCGTAAATCCAACACGGCCCGCACAAAAGCCGGTCATTCCTTCCATATCCATCAAGGATGCTATGGCAGGAAAAGTTACAAATTCAACGAGCACCCCGGCATCGCCGGTTTCGACCGCACCTGTTTCCCAACCCGAAGAAACATCGGATACAGATACTCCTGCAAAGACAAATGCTGATACTCCGATCACCCAAGAAGCTTTGACCATTGCGTGGAATAATTTTGCTGAAAGATTCAAGACTGCGGACTCCCGTTTATTCAGTATTTTAACTGCTTCCCAACCACAACTGAAGAGCGGAACGGAAGTGGATTTCATGATCAATAACAGCCTGCAAAAGGATGCTTTGCAGAAAATTTGCTCCAGTCTGTTGCATCACCTTCGAAATGAATTGCAAAATGATCATATAGAAGTGCAATTTGTACTGACTGAGAAGAAAGAAAATCTCAAGGCGTATACTGCCGAAGACAAATTCGCCCAGATGTGCAGTAAAAATCCTGCATTGATTGCTTTCAAACAACAATTTCTGTTGGATTTTGATTGAATTTTGTCACCCAAAATATTGAAAAATGAAGCATGATGTTAAAGTAGGACTTTTCGGAGTGGGCCTCGATACTTACTGGCCACAATTTACCGGACTTTTAGATCGCCTGAGGGGTTACCAGAAGGAAATTTTTGACAGAATGACCACTCTTGGTGCGAAGGTGGTGGATGCCGGGATGGTAGATAATCCGGAAAAGGCTAATCAGGCTGCCGGATATCTGAAATCTGAAGATGTAGAAATCGTTTTTCTGTTTATTTCTACTTATGCCCTTTCGTCGACAGTTTTGCCCATTGTGCGGCAGTTAAAAGTGCCTGTTATTGTGTTGAATGTGCAACCTGTTCCCGCTATTGATTACGATTTTCTGAATGCGATGGGTGACCGCGGCAAGATGACTGGCGAATGGCTGGCGCATTGCCAGGCTTGTTCAGTTCCCGAATTTGCATCGGTATTTAATCGTGCCGGTGTTCGTTATGAAATTATTTCCGGGTACTTGCAGGAAGAATATGTATGGAAGGAGATTGCTGCATGGATTGCTGCTGCCCGCGTAACTGCCGGAATGCGCAATAACCGTATGGGGATTCTCGGTCATTACTATTGCGGCATGCTGGATGTATATACCGATACAACCTTGCAGTCAGTAGTTTTCGGAACCCATATCGAACTGCTTGAAATGTGCGAGTTGAAAGCATATCGTGATGCCGTTAGTGATGCTGAATTAAAAGCCAAACTCCAGGAATTTGATAGCCGTTTTGATGTGTCATCGCAATGTGAAGCATCTGAACTGGAAAGAGCTGCGCGAACGTCTGTCGCTCTCGACAAATTGGTTGCCGCCCATAAACTCGGGTCTATGGCGTACTATTACGAAGGTTATCCGGGCAATGAATATGAAGACATCGTAACATCGGTGATTGCCGGGAACACTTTGCTGACGGGAAACAACATACCCATTGCCGGCGAATGTGAAGTCAAGAATGTTCAGGCTATGAAGATTATGGCTTTGCTGGGTGCGGGCGGTTCATTCTCGGAGTTTTATGCCATGGATTTCAATGATGATGTGGTCATGCTCGGACACGATGGCCCGGCACATTTTGCCATTGCCGAAGGTCGCGTCGGACTCGTTCCGGTACCTGTATACCATGGTAAACCGGGCAAAGGACTTTCCATACAAATGACCGTCAAACATGGCCCAGTGACTTTACTTTCGGTATGTGAAGGCCGTGATGGGATTTCCCTGCTGGTAGCCGAAGGAGAGTCGGTGCCCGGCCCTGTTCTTAAAATAGGCAACACCAACAGCCGCTATCGTTTCCCAATTGATGCACGGACATTTATCAACAAATGGTCGAAGGCAGGTCCTTCGCATCATTGCGCCATTAGCGTGGGGCATATTGCAGCCGCACTTGAAAAAACCGCATATCTGCTCGATATACCAATTGTCAAGGTTTGTTAGTCACCGACCTTTTAGTGACAATGACAAAATGACATTCTTATCTTTTCAGACAGGATTAACAGGATTTACAAGATTATTTACATCTTGTAAATCCTGTTAATCCTGTCAAATGAGTAAATTATTCTGTCTTTATTCCTTATGGTAACGCATCCTCGAAATCGGCTTCGAGGAATTTGGCAACTTCGGTATCCCAGCGTTCTTTTACGAATTTGACGTGTTCCGGATGTTCGTTGTATGCTTTATAAGCTGCTGCATTGGCAAATTCCATAGAAAAGCCGAACTGAAATTCATTTTTGGGACTCACTTGTTTGAGTGCTTCAAAATTTTCTACTACCGGTATTGCAGATAAAATACGTTTTCCGTCCTGTAAAAATTTGATTGCTTCAGGAGCGTCAGCATTGTATTTCAGACTAAAAGCTACCGTATGCCTGATCCTTCCCTCGATTAAGCGAGGATTTGCCTGGCTGGCAGTCAATTGTTTGATTTGTTCTTTCAATCCGGCATTTTCTTCTCTAAGCGCCGTTTCGGTTCCGTTACTGCCGGAACAACCGGAGAACAGGCCACATGATATGATTATTACTACAATGATTAATTTATTCATATGTTTGTCTAAAAGTATTTTGCTGACAAAAATACGAATATGATTAACAATTTTCAATCTCGCTTTTTGTCCCCTCTGGAAATAACCCGTATCTTGCGGTAAAAAGTCAACTAAATGTGATCCTATACAATCCTGTTAAAATCAACCCGAAAGGCCAGGCCGGTCACATCGATAAGTAGTTAAAAAAGTATATCAATTATTCATTAAATCAACCGATATTAGATTCAGCAGCCATGTTTAAAACTTTTTATCCCCTGTTGTTAGTCATTTTTTTGTCTGGACATTATTTGTCCGTATTTGCTGGTATTCATCCTGTAAATCTTAGTTGTGAGTATGTCGAAAATCCACTCGGGATTGATGTTGCTGCTCCTCTCTTAGGGTGGAAACTGCAATCGGGCGAACGGGGACAACTGCAAACTGCTTACGAGTTGATGGTTGCCACATCTGAAGCCGACTTGGAACAAGGGAAAAAATTGGTTTGGAAAAGCGGGAAAAAAACTTCAGGACAAAACAACAACATTGTTTATGCCGGCGCAAAATTGAAACCTTTCACCCGTTATTACTGGAAGGTGCGTGTATATGACCGCAATGGGGAAGTTTCCGCATGGAGTACTCCGGCATGGTGGGAGACTGCTATGTTGGCCCCCGTCGACTGGAAAGCGCAATGGATTGACGATGGTAGTGTGTCGCCAGTCAATGAGAACGATTTCTATAAAGATGATCCGGCTCCAATGTTCCGTAAATCCTTTACCGTAAATAAACAAGTGGCTTCAGCACGCCTTTATATCGCAGGGCTTGGCTATTCCGAGGCACATGTTAATGGCGGTAGAGTGGGGGATCATATGCTCGATCCCGGTTGGACAAATTTTGGTAAGCAAGTACTCTATAGCACTTATGATATTACCAGTATGATCCGCCAAGGCGAAAATGCCATCGGAGCTATCCTGGGCAATGGATTCTACAACCCGCTTCCAATGAGGATATTCAAACCGTTACGTGAATTTCTTTACATTGGCCGTCCCTGCCTTAAAGCACAATTGAGGGTGACCTATGTGGATGGCTCGGTTGAAACCATCGTAACCAACGACACATGGACAACTGCTCCCAGCGCCATCATGCGTAATAACGTATATCTGGGCGAGTGCTATGACGCCCGTTTCGAAACGCCTGGATGGGATACACCTTCTTTCGATGGCAACCGCTGGAAAAAAGCCTCTGTGGCCAATGCGCCTTCGGGACAACTCGCCGCACAGATACAGCCGCCAATCCGTGTCACCAAGATATTCCATCCCACACGAATGACCGAAAGCCGTCCTGGAGTGTTTGTATTCGATATGGGGCAGAACTTCGCGGGCGTGGCTCGTATCAAAGTAAGCGGAACAAAAGGGACAAAAGTTACGATCCGCTATGGTGAAGATGTCTATTCGGACGGTAGCCTCAATGTGATGACTGCCGTGGCTGGTCAGCAGAAACGTGTATGGGATGCCAATCGGGAAGCTCCCGGTCAGCCGCAGACAGCTTGGCAAGAGGATAGCTATATCCTGAAGGGCGAAGGCGAAGAAATCTGGTCGCCTCGTTTTACTTTTCACAGTTTCCGGTATGTGGAAATTGCAGGATGGCCGGGCCGTCCCACCCTCGATAATGTCGAAGGGTTGCGTATGAATGCCGATTTATCCCGTACCGGTAAGTTCGAATGTTCCAATGCCATGTTTAACCGGTTGAACACAGCTATCGATTATACTTTCCTGAGCAACGTATTCAGTGTACAATCCGATTGCCCAGCCCGTGAAAAATTTGGTTATGGCGGCGATATCGTGGGTGTGGCGCGTACTTTTGGATGGTTCTACGATATGGAGAATTTCTATCGCAAAGTGATCCGGGATTTTGCCAATGATCAGCGCCCTCTAGGTGGAATGACCGAAACAGCTCCCTACAACGGTATTGCTGATCGCGGATTTGGCGATGGTTCCGGCCCTATCGGCTGGCAATTGGCATTCGCCTTTCTGCAAAAGCAATTGTACGAATATTATGGCGATATCCGTACCATCGAAGTGTATTATCCCGCTCTGCACAAGCAAGTGGAGTTCCTTCGGGCCAATGCCAAAGACCATATCATCGAACGCTGCATCGACGATCATGAAAGCCTCGAAGAACGCATTTCGTCATTGTTTGCTACAGCACATTATTACCATCACGTAATTCTGTTGGCCAAATTTGCAACACTTACGGGTCACGCTGCCGATGCAAAAACATATACTCAACTGGCAGCGGATATCAAGGCGGCATTCATTGCCCAGTTCGTTAAACCCGGTACAGGTGAAGTGGGTAATCACACAGAGGCAGCGCAAGCTTTTGCCTTGTACTATGACTTGTTGCCCGAAGGCGACAGACAAAAAACTTTCGATGTGCTGTTGCAGGCGATTGCACAGCGTGACGGACATATTGCCACAGGTATATTCGGAGTGCCTCTGGTGTTGGATGCCCTCACAAAGTACAACCGTAATGACATAGCTTACGCGATGGTTGATAAAAAGACCTTTCCCGGATGGGGCTACATGATTCAATCAGGCGCCACGACCATTTGGGAAACATGGAAATACTCGGATAACGTGTTTTCACAAAATCATCCCATGTTCGGCAGCGTAGGAGAATGGTTCTACCAGGCATTACTGGGTATCAATCCTGCTGCTCCCGGATTTAAACATGTGGTGATCAAGCCGCAACCTGCAGGTAACCTCACGTGGGCGAAAGGTAGTTTCGAATCCATACGGGGAACCATTGTGTCATCGTGGAAAATTGACGGCGAAAAGTTTTTTTTCGATGTCACCGTCCCGGTAAATAGCACAGCCGAAATTTGGGTTCCGGCTAAGGATATATCCACCATAACAGAAGGGAACAAACCGGTCGGGAATGTCCAGGAATTGAAATTCCTCCGCAACGAACAGGGTTATGTTGTATTTGTTGCCGGGTCGGGTGAATATGCCTTTATGTCTATGCGGTAATCAAAATTTTTATCCACGAATTACACGAACCTTTAGCTCGGCAAAGCCAATTTTCACTAATTAAAATTCGTGTTAATTTGTGCAATTCGTGGATAAAAATGAACATAAATCACAAGGCGTTAACGCATTCATCTTGACATGGTTGTTCTGTATAAAATCAACATCTATCAAAAATATGAATCTTTCTGTTATTTTTAAAATATTTTTGTACTTTCAATGGTTTGATTGAGTCAGGTCGAAATCACGTTATACACAGTACTTTTTGTGAATTCCCTGATAATTTTTCACACAATAGTGTGCAAAATATAAGACATTATACCGGGAATGATGGTTTCCGGGTTCTGCATCCTGTCAACGAATATATTATTTTTGTCTATATTTCAATATTATAAATTTATGAAAATACTCCTTATATTAGGTTGGGTGTCATTGATATGTTCATGTTCCGCACCGGAATCCGATCCGGTTTCTTATGTCCGTCCGATGATGGGAACGGGCGCTGCCGGATGTGTTGTTCCTATGGCTACTGCTCCTTTCGGAATGGTACAATTGGGTCCCGATACACATTTCACGTCTTCGGGTTACCATTACAATAATCAGCAAATTTATGGATTTAGTCACACCCACAAGTCGGGTGGCGGGGGGACCGATTTCCAGGATATCATGTTTTTGCCGGTTGCAGATGCCGGTTGGCAGCAATGCCAGGCATATCCAGACAAGGTAACCAGTCGTTTTTCCCACGAGCAGGAATATGTTGAACCAGCTTATTACCAGGTGAAATTACTTGATCCGGACATAAACGCTGAGTTGACAGCTACCAGCCGTTGCGGGATGCATCGATACAGCTATCCGTCATCCGCCCCGCAGCAACTGATTATCGACCTCAAGCACGGGTGTAAACATTCGACAACCATTTTTGCAGACGAAGATTTTGATACGGTAAAAATTGCCCGTCTCGAGATGATCGATGATCATACGGTAAGAGGCTACCGGGTTTCCAATGGTTGGGCGCCGGAGCAACATGTTTATTTCTATGCCGAATTTTCAAAGCCGATCGTGTCCTATCGTTTTTTCGAGAATAAAATATTCCGCGAAAGTACCAAAGATCTGACGGGTACTGATGTCCGTGCCGTGCTGGAATTCGACAGGCAGGACAGGAATCCATTGATTGCCCGTGTCGGGATTTCTCCGGTCAGCATGGACGGCGCCCGGGAAAATCTCAAAACTGAGATCAAAGGATGGAATTTTGATGCAGTAAGGGCTGCTACTCGCCAAGATTGGAATAAAGCATTATCAGCCATACAGGTCAATGACGACAAAATACCACAGAAGGAAGTATTTTATACCTGCCTCTATTTCTCAATGCTTTACCCGATGCTGTACTCGGACGTGGACGGCCGCTACAGAAGTTCCGATTCAAAAGTGTACCAGGGTGATTTTCGCTATTTTGCCGGGGTGTTGGGACTTTGGGATACTTTCAGGGCGCAGAACCCTTTGATTGCCATTCTCAGGCCCGATGTTACCAACGACTTGATGAAAACATTGCTGGAACATTACAGGCATTGCGGTCAATTACCCATCTGGACGCTGGCCGGGGTCGAAAATATGTGTATGATTGGGTATCATTCGATGCCTTTGATTGCAGACGCCTATAACAAGGGCATCCGCGACTATGATGTGCAGGCGCTTTACCAGGCGATGAAAACGTCGGCCTGCCGCGACACATTTGGTTTTTTCCTGAAGGCATTCAGGGGAACACGCAATTACAAAAAATACGAATACGTGCCTTGCGATCTGGAGGTAACTTCCGCCTCGAAAACGCTTGAATATTGCTATGACGACTGGTGTGTGGCACAAATGGCAAGAATGCTCGGGCAGAAAGAAGACTACGAGTATTTTATCCATCGTGCCGGCTGGTACGGGAACGTGTTTGACACCCGCATCAACTTTATGCGTGGGAAACAGTCCGACGGAAAATGGCGGACGCCTTTTGATCCTTTTCATTCGAACCATTACCGTCCGGATGATGATTTCTGTGAAGGAACATCTTGGCAGTGGTCATTTTTCGTCCCGCATGATGGTCAAGGTTTAATCGACCTGATGGGAGGAAAGGAAGCGTTTGTTGCCAAATTAGATTCGCTGTTTACAATCAGTTCCGAGATACATGGCGATAACCCGGCTCCAGACATAACCGGCATGATCGGACAATACGCGCACGGAAACGAACCCGGCCATCACACCCTATATATGTACAATTATGCGGGGCAACCGTGGAAAGCTCAGAAACGAATCAGCGATGTGATATACACGCTTTACAATACTTCGCCCGAAGGTATTTGCGGAAACGACGATACCGGACAGATGTCGGCCTGGTATGTGTTAAGTTCGATGGGTTTTTATCCCGTCACACACGGGCAGGGAATTTATTTTGTGGGAACACCCATTTTCAAGGAAGTGAAATTGAAACATGCCAAAGGAACCCTGACGATACAAGCGCCCAACGTGTCGCGGGAAAATTGTTACATACAGTCGGTAACACTTAACGGGAAGCCGTACCGGAAAAATTGGCTGAAACACGATGAATTATTCGGTGACAATGCCACAATTGTATATGAAATGGGTTCACAACCGAATAAAGACTGGGGAAGCGCTTTGGAAGATCTGCCTCCGTCGATGAGTGACGAAAATAATGGTTAATGATAAATGGTTAATGATGCGAATCAAGGGTTGAAAACAATAATAGCTTGAAAATACAATCATCTATTTGCCTGTAAGGCAATATTCTATTTTGATCCGGTTCTGCCTTGCAGGCAGATATGATATGTACTTTTTCCCCGGGTTACACTTCGCTTACCCGAGGTTATGAAAATACAGCTTTTCAAGCTGATCGACGATATCTACCCAACCCTTGATTTGTATTGTTTAAACTGCTTATCCACAACAAGCAAGTTTCCTCACAATGAGTGTGTTTCATTTGTGAGATCATCAAAACTGGAGGGTGTTGTATCCACAGCATGTTGCATTAGCCGAAAAAATAGCTTTCCCCTGTAAGTGGACATTTT
>JAVBNI010000159.1:0-13017 GCA_031551645.1 Bacteroidales bacterium
AGATAACGATAACAGGCATTTTCTTCCGGAAATCGCTCATAAAAATATATAGAATTAACCCCCATAAATCGATCTCTTGTGCCCATGCTACAAAGGTAGCATCATTTTTTAATTAGTGCGCACTAAGCGCCTATACCGAAGCATTTTTTCTGCATTAGTTGTGCCCTTGGCATTGGTTGCGGGTTTTCTGCTGTTCTACAAGGTTTTCGGCGACGGGTCGAATTTTCAGGGAGGCAGTAATGAAAACCAACCGATACCGGGCAATTATTTCGGCGTAGTATACAAGGGCGGTATCGTTGTACCCGTGTTGATGTCGCTATTGCTTACTGCGCTGGTATTTAGTGTCGAACGTTTGATCACTATTAGCCGTTCCAAAGGCAAAGGCCAAATCGTAAAGTTTGTAGAAAAAATCAAAGACCGGCTGAACAAAGACGATATCGATGGTGCGTTGGCCGAATGCGACCGTCAGAAAGGATCGGTAGCCAATGTGGTTAATCTGTCCCTGCATAAATACAAAGAGATGGAAGACGACCAATCGTTGAGCAAAGATCAGAAATTAGTATACCTGCAACAAGGCGTGGAAGAAGCCACTGCGCTCGAAATGCCCGCCCTGGAACAGAACCTGCCGATGTTGGCCACGCTTACATCACTTGGTACGTTGATCGGATTGTTGGGAACTGTATTGGGGATGATCCGGGCTTTCGCCGCCTTGGCTAATGCCGGTGCTCCGGACTCTGTGGCGCTTGCCAACGGTATTTCCGAAGCATTGATCAATACGGCGCTCGGTATCGGTACAGCCGCCGTCGCCATGATCGCCTACAATTTCTTTACCACGCAAATCGACAAGATCACTTATAGCATCGACGAGATCGGCTTTAGCATTGTACAAACTTTCTCGGCAACGCATCAGGAAAACAAATAACGGTTTGTGTCATTACTTTAAATTAATTGATAGAGATATGCCAAGGGTTAAGATTAAACGGAAAAGTACATGGATCGATATGACGGCCATGTGCGACATGACCTTCCTGTTGCTGACCTTTTTCATGCTGACTTCCAATTTTACCAAAAAGGAAGTAGTACAAGTGGTCACGCCTGCGTCGGTTTCGGAAATCAAGATACCCGAAACCAACCTGATGCAGGTACTGGTAGACAAAGACGGAAAGGTATTTTTCGGTCTCGACAAGCAGGATGACAGGATCGCCGTGCTAAAGATGATGGGCGAGGAGTATAATCAAAACT
Organism: Bacteroidales bacterium; assembly: GCA_031551645.1. GTDB lineage: Bacteria > Bacteroidota > Bacteroidia > Bacteroidales > UBA4181 > JAIRLS01. The sequence continues at coordinate 1,243 of JAVBNI010000159.1, forward strand.
TCACAGACCAGGAACTAAAAGCTTTCAGCCTGATGCCGTCATTCGGCGTGCCGATGGAAAAAATGAAAGCATTCCTCGACTTGCCTGTCGAACAGCGCGAGATGAAGGAAAATGCGCTGGGTATTCCGACTGATAGTTTGAATAACCAGTTCCGCGAGTGGGTAAAGTTTTCACGAAAGCAAAACAAGTCGCTGGTGATTGCCATCAAGGCTGACCAGGCAACTCCTTACCCGCAGATCAAGAATGTAATGAATACGCTCCAGGAATTGCGCGAAAACAGGTTTAACCTGATTACTTCGCTCGAAACAGTTCCCGAAACGACACAATAACCATTTTCGACTTTTGAATTAGCGTAATCCGAAATCAAAAATTGAAAATCAAAAATAAATAACAATGGCTGAAGTAAATACCGAAGGAAAAGGTGGCGAAGGCAAAGGCCGGCAGAAAAAGAAACCAACACGGGTGGACTTCACTCCGATGGTTGATTTGGGGTTTCTGTTGATCACTTTTTTCATGCTTACTACGTCGATGCTGAAACCCCAGACAATGGAAATCAGTATGCCCTCACGGGACAAGGTGAGCGAAGAGGAACAAAATAAGGTGAAGGCGTCGACCGCCGTCACTGTGATATTGGAGGGCGAGGACAAGGTATTCTATTATTTTGGTCTTCCTGATGCCAATCACCCGCCGGAAGTGGTCGAAACCGATTTCTCGCCGACGGGCATCCGTAACGTGCTGTTGCAACGTAACAGCAATGTGGTAAGTCAAATTGCCGCACTGAAAAACGAAAGGGCGGCAAAGACAATTACCGACGACGATTTCAAGAAACTGGCCACCGAAGTGAAAGCGGAAAAAGACGCGCCGGTGGTGATGATCAAGGCCGGCGACAAGTCGTCATACAAAAACCTGGTGGATATATTGGACGAGATGCAGATATGCAACATCGGCAAATATGCGATCGTGGACATTACGCCCTATGACACCACACTGGTATACGATAAATTACATCCTGAAGACATCAAAAAATAATCGCCATGGCAGGTAAAATAGATTTATATACGCAAAAATGGTGCGATGTCATATTTGCCGGTAAGAACAAAGAATACGGCGCATACGAAATGCGTAAGTTATCGGGACGCCGGCATATACTGGCCTTTGTGATCGTGATTGCAGCGTGTAGCTTTGGTCTTGCCATCCCTTCGATTATCGACAGAGTTGCACCCAAAAAAATAGAGCACATGGTGGAGGTAACTTCTTTGGCCGACATCAAAGTGGAGACACCGAAACAGGAGGAAGTCATGAAAAATTTCACCCCGCCGCCTCCGCCGCTCAAGAGTACCATCAAATTCACCCCGCCCGTGATTAAAAAGGACGAGGAGGTGAGGGACGAGGACGAAATCAAGACCCAGGAACAACTGAACGAAACCCCCATGAGTATTTCGGTGAAGGACGTGCAGGGAACCGACGAGGAAACCGGTCTTGACATTGCCGAACTTGAAGACCGTAACGAAATAACGGAAACGTCGGGCGAAGGAAAGCCTTATACGTTTGTAGAGCAGATGCCCGAATTTCCCGGAGGTGAGGAAGAGATGCGGAAGTTTATCGCCAAAAGGAGACAGTATACCCGGTCATAGCCCAGGAAAACGGCATTACGGGAACGGTTATCGTTACTTTCGTGGTAGGTACAGATGGTACCATTACCGGGGCTAAGGTGGCTCGCGGATTCGATAAGAGCTGTGAAGAAGAGGCGCTACGCGTGATTAACAAGATGCCTCATTGGAAACCTGGCCGGCAAAATGGTAAACCGGTATATGTGCAATTCACCGTACCCGTTAAGTTCGAACTAAGAAATTAAATTCAAAAAATTCCATAATTTCATAATTCAATCAGGAGTTATGGAATTAGAAATTATGGAATCATAAAATTTGTTGTTGTGAAAAAATCAGCAGGTTCAAAGCTCTTGAAAATCTTCAGGCAATCGATGGTACTGGTATACATCGGCATGGCGGCGTTATTGGTTTTTACAGATGTGTTCGCAAATATCCCGACGATGTGGCGATACGGCGCCGGCCTGCTGATTTTTATCTATGTCATATTCCGGGTTCTTCGAGAATTGAAAATTGAGAATTGAAAATTGACAATTTGCGCCTACCTGTCCAGCCTGGTGGGCAAAGCGTTTAAAACGGTTAAATAAAAAAATGAATAATGACCAGAATAATCACATATCTCATAACAATCGCCACCTTTTCGGTGTCATGCGGGTCGAAAGGATCGAGCGGTCCTACCGATACGCCAACCAGCGGAACGACGAACATCAGTGTTGATGAGTCGTTCAGGCCAGTCATCGACTCGGAGATTGCCGTTTTCGAAAGTATCTATCCGCAGGCAGGCATTATTGCGAGCTATAGCGGCGAAGTGGATGCACTCAACCTGTTACTGCGTGACAGTGTTCGCGCCGCTATCGCTACCCGCCCGTTGACTAAAGAGGAACGGGCATCGTTCGAGAGCCGCAAGCTGTTCCCGAAGGAAATTAAAATCGCCACGGACGGGATCGCCATCATCGTGAATCGCACCAACAAGGACACGCTTTTCAGTATACAAGCCCTGCGAAAAATCCTTACAGGGAAGGTGTCACGTTGGAAGAAACTCAATCCGAAATCGACTTTGGGCGACATACAAGTGATGTTTGATAATCCGCAGTCGAGTACGGTACGTTTCTTAGTCGACTCTGTATGCAAGGGCGAAACGTTATCGAAACAGGTAAGGAGCCAGATCCACAATACCGATGTGGTGGGTTATGTGGCTGAAAATCCCAATGCACTGGGCATTATTGGTGTCAGTTGGGTGAGTAACCGGCGCGATACCACCTGTATGGGCTTTTTGGACAAAGTGTGTGTGGCAGGTATCAGTCGCGAAGCAGTAGCCACCTGTAGCAACAGTTATCAGCCTTACCAGGCGTACATCGCCACGGGACGGTATCCGTTACGGCGCGATGTGTATATCCTACTTACCGAGCCGCGTACCGGCCTGGCAACAGGGTTTGCCTCGTTCTTAGCCAGCGATCGCGGACAACGTATTATCCTGAAATCAGGTATCATGCCGGCCACACAAACGGTGCGGGTGGTACAGATGAGGGATGAATTATGAATAACAGAATGATTGAATAACAGAATGACTGACCGAATTATTCAATTATTCAGTTATTCAATTACTCAATTATTCAGTCATTCACAAATTAAATTAGAATATATGAACAAGACACTTTTTATATCATTGGGTTGTTTCCTGGTGATGATCACCAATATACGAGCCAGCGAGCCATCTAAGGGAATAGATCTTTTCGAAGCCGGCATGTACGGTGCTGCGCGACAGTATTTCAAAGCGCAAGCCCCAAAAGGCGAATCGGATTATTACCTTGGCGAAATTGCTTACGCCGAAGGAAAGGCCGACTCCGCCTCAATGTATTACGATCGTGGCCTGGCAACCGATCCTCCTTTTGGTCTTTGTTATGTGGGTAAAGGTAAACTGATGCTGAAATCGAACGCAAAGGCAGCCGAAGAAACCATGCGGAAAGCTTTCACCGACAGAGCGTCCAAAAAAGATCCTGCCATTTATACCGCCATCGGGAGTGCTTATGCGGCCAATAAGATGTACGCCAAGGCAAATGAATATTTCGACCGGGCAATCGATCTTGACAAGGAGTATGCCGGCGTATACATTGCCGAAGGCGACATGCTGATGGCCGAAAAGAAAACAAGCGAAGCGGCCAATAAATACGATATGGCGGCTTACGTCGATAAAACTGACAAAACGTCGCGGCTGAAATTAGCCGGGATTTACGCCAGCGTCAATCCTGAACAGGCTATGGTCACTGTCAATGAATTGTTAGCCATCGACAATACATACGCTCCGGCATATAAGCAGTTAGGCGAATTGTATTACGCCAAAGGTCAGACGGATAAGGCTGCCGAAGCATATGCCCGCTACATATCGTCCGGTGGAGCCGATCCGGCCGATCATGCACGATACGCTTCCATCTTGTTCTTCAACAAGGACTACAAAAACTCATTGGCCGAAGTGGAAAAAGTATTGGCCAAAGATCCCGGTAATTCTGTAATGAAGCGGTTGCTGGGTTACAACCTGTTCGAGATAGAAGAACATGAGCGTGCACTCACTGCCATGTCTTCCTTTGTGAACGACCCGAACAGCAACCTGATTGCTTCAGATTATAAGTATTATGCCCGTATCCTTCGCGAAAACGATCAGGACTCATTGGCTGTCGAATACTATAATAAAGCCCTGGAAGCCGATCCGGCCTATAAAAGCGAGATATTGAAAGAAGCAGCGCAAGCCTGCGAGTCGATGAAAAAATACATCATGGCAGGCATGTTCTACGAAAAATATATCGAAAGCGTCACCGACCCAAGCTCAACCGATTATTTTTATTGTGGCCGCAGCTATTATTATGCCGGCGGACAAATGGAAATTAAGTCGAACGTGGACTCGTTGGAACAGATACGCTTGTTCCAGAAGGCCGACCAAAACTTTGCAACAGTAGCCGAACGCAGCCCGTCCAGCTACCTGGGCAATTTCTGGCGCGCCCGTGTGCAGGCATCGCTCGACCCTGAAACCACGCAGGGACTGGCCAAACCATATTACGAACAGGCGCTGGCGATATTGGAAACCAACCCTTCGAAATATTCCAGTGAGTTGCAGGAATGTTACAAATATCTGGGGTATTATTATTACCAGCAGAATGACAAGGAAACATCCATTTCGTACTGGGAAAAAGTGCTGGAACTTGCTCCCGACGACAAGGTGGCAACCGAAGCCCTGAGAGGACTTACGAAAAAGGAGACAAAAAATTCAAATTAAAAGTTGAAAATTATTCCCTTCGGTCATGAGATCGGCTTCGCCTAAGTTGGCACTTGTCCGTCTATTCTGGTAGATAAAGCACATAATATAATATAGTTCTTATTTTCTTTGATTTAGTTTTTGAAAAAGGAAGTTCGGAAAATGTCCTCCTGTTCATGATAAATTCACTCTTTTCCGGACTTTCCTTTTTTATATTAAAATGCAATGCTTCTATATGTTTGTCTCTTACAAAGATACATTTTCGGCAGCGGTGTTTCTGCCTTATTGTCAGTCCTTATATTTTATATAAACCCATAAGTCACCGCTACTTTTATCAACTATCGACAAAAAATAGTCGGTTTGTTTTCCATTTCCGGAATTATAATAATACCTGTGCTTATTATCGTCAGTGATTTCTGGAATTTTTTCAAGTTTTCCAAAAACAGATAAATCTAAATCAACATCATTGATAGCTTTAAGCCAATTACGTTCCACATATCTATCCATATCTACTGCATCGGTACGAATTTTAAAATAGTTTGTTTTCGTATTTTCCTCCTTATCCAACTTACAGGAACAACTTCCAGCCTCTATCTCAGGTATATCAATACGAGCACGTAATTCTATATTGTCAATGTTAAATCGTTCACAACTATTACTTGTTGCTATATAGAAAACACAACCCATACACCCGCCATAACCGATTATTACTACTCCGATTATTCCAACCAGAACCCAAATCATCGTTTTTACCCACTGTCTCATTTTATTATCCCTTATTCGTGTCGGGCGCAACTTTTATTATAAATTTTACCTTCTTTGAACATTGTCGGATTTGTCTCAGACTTTCTCTGTCCGTCACTCGAAGTTGAAAATAGGACAATCTGCCGTGGACTTTACAAACTGTCAGCTAACTGGTCGCTTGCATGACACCCAACTCGATTATTGCTGTAACTATTTTTGTTTTTTGTTACAGCATTGGGATGTTTATAGCTATTTTATTGAATAACGCATGTCCTCTTCTATATAATAATGATACGATTTTATGATTCGAATTTTCTTTTATCATTTTATCATCACATCAATTAAAGTTCCGACTAATATGAATAAAACCATAAATACAAACATTCCCAAAATGTAAGATAGAAATGCCTTGATGTAACTTATCGCTTTTTTCCGGTCAAAAAATTGTCCGATTGCCCACGTGAAATAAATCACTACCAGATAACTTGAAATTTGCATTACGTCAAAATGTATGAATGCTTGAAGAATTCCCAAAACGGAAAAAATCAGCATCTCTATTCCAAACACAAAACATAAAAGAACAAGAATCTCAGAAAGATTGTAATCAAATTTTCTAAAAAATATTTTCACCCAAAAGGCCACGAATACTCCGATTAGTATATTTGCGTAACCGGAATATTCCTGCAGCCAGTTAAGGAAAAGAACTGTTGTTGATTGTCCTATTGCGTCGAGTTGCACAGAATAATCCTGAATATGAAAAAAATGCCATATAAGCGTGTAAATTAATGAAGTGATAATAATAAATGCAATTGGTTTTACATACTGGCTTCTATCCTCTGTAATATAATGCCTGACAGTTTTTCCGGGACTTACAAGTAGTCCTTTTATGGTATGCAAAATTTCTCTATTAATGTTCAAAACGTCTCCAATTTCGTGAAGGATATAATGCCCATCAATTTTCTTTAGTTTGGCAGATTGTCCACAGTTTGAGCAATAATTTCCATTGATCGGCTCATTACATTTTTTACAACTATCTATTTGCATTTTTTATTTTTAAATGTTTTTTATGTTGATCAGTCTTCTCTATAATTGTAGACAATGCGTCCACAACCAATAAATTTCCCATTTTTAATTTCACAACCTCTCATAATCGCTTCATTTGGACATCAAATTCAGCCATTGCTCTTTTGCAATTCGAACATCGGCTCATGGTAACGCTGCTCATGCCAAACTGATGCTGATGTAAAGATAGAAATTATTTATTCAAGAATGATCGCATTCATTCCCTTGGTTGTATACACCTTGTAGAAGCCATTCTCGTCGCTGTAAATGAGTAGTGCTTCAAATTCAGGATGTTGTTGCAGTATTTGAATACTTTTCTCCAATCCGGACGCCATGCATACGGTTGCCCACGCATCGGCGGTCATACAGTCGTCTGCAACGATGGTAGCGCTCAACAGATTGTGCCTTACAGGATAACCTGTTTTCACATCAATGGTGTGGGCATACTTTACTCCGTCAATTTCAAAAAAACGACGGTAATTGCCCGATGTAGCCATTGCACGATTGTTGAGGCGTAGATAAGCTTGGCTCTCAGTTCTGTATACGACATTATCTTTCGGGCGTTCGATTTCAATTAGCCAGTTATTGCCGTCAGCATTCACACCTCGTGCTAAACATTCGCCTCCTATATCCACCAGATAATTCCGGCAACCTTTCTTTTTCAGGAAATCAGCCACCACGTCAACCGAATAGCCCTTGGCAATAGCATTCACGTCAAGCATTACACCAGGCGAATCCTTTACTACCTTATTGCCTTCTATTCGTACTTTGTTCATCCCCACGTATTGCAGCAGACTGTCAATCTTTTCCGGATTCATTTCGGGATTATTGTCCGTGAAACCGAATCCCCACAGATTGACAATCGGCGCAATGGTAATATCGAAAACCCCGTCCGATGCCTTGTTCACTTCGGCAGATTTGTTGAATACCGTGCGGAAATAATCATCGACAACAGCAGAAGAATCATTCTGATTGATGTGCGAAATCAGCGATGTGGGAATATAAGTAGAAAGTGAAGCGCTGAAATCGTGAAGAAGTTGACCGATCTCCTCTTTGTAATCGACTTCATCGGGACTTTCGTAGGTGATGATGCAGTATGTGCCTTGCGTAAATCCAAACTGCTTGATATAAGGCCGCACGCACGAAGACAACAAACATCCCACAAAGACAAAAGCTAAGATGACATTTTTTTTCAGACTCACCTTGTTTTTGAAATGGTCTCTGGCACTCGTTCTCATAATCATTACTTTTTTTGCCTCTTTCGAGGCGGTTTATGTTTATTTACAGTTACTTATTGGGCTATTCATATTGCACGTAACAGGTCAGTAAGGATTGTTTTACAAAATGTGATTTTCGTGTTCTTTCTATTCCGTTTTTACTATGTTCGCTCTTACTCAACTAAGAAACACCTTATACTCAGCTGTACCTTTGCCACAACTTTTTACAAACAACTATTCCATAAAAATATAGAATGTAAAATACCCAAAGCAAGAACAAAACTTTGGGTATATCCTTACCGAAAACCAAAGTCATTATTATCCCGATCAAAATGACAAAAATAGAAAATAAATGACTGTAAAATAATGTCTTATTTCTTTTGTAATAAAAAATTCCTGCAATAGTCGTAATGAGAAATGAGATATCGGTTATCAGAATTGAAGTTCCTACAAACGGGAGCCATTCCAAAATCATTCCTTCATAACAAATACTTGCAACAGTTACAGTTGCCAGCAAAAATGTTGTAATGCTCAATACTTTAATTAAGTTCTTCATATTTTCTAAAAATATATTCCAACCTCAATTTATTTCCCTTTGTTGAACGGCAATTGACTTGATCTTGTTTTTCTGCCGTGAAAAATTGTATTTCCTGCTGTGGAAATAAAAACGGCACAGCAGGAAATATGTATCCCTCGCGTTAGGCAATAATTCATTCTCCATTCTCAATTTTCCATTCTCAATTATTTAACAACTCTCTTTCCGCCCATAATCCTTTCCCTGTTTCATAGTCCAATTTTTCCATGAATATCATGATGGTGAAACACGCACCGCCATCCTCCCTGTTTTGAGCGTAGATGACGCCATTATGCGCTTCCACAAATCCTTTCACGATGGACAAGCCTAAACCAAGCCCTCCGGATTTTCCGTCTTTTGGCCGCCAAAACTTGTCGAACAGATGCTTCAACGAGTCGGGATCGAAGCCGGGGCCCCTGTCGAATACCTGTATCACTAAGAAATTATTGTCGAAGCAGGCATTCAGTTCAATATCCGTTCCCGGCGGTGCATACAGGGTGGCATTGTATGTCAGGTTGAACACCGCCTGCTCCATCAGGCCGTAGTCGATACGGACCAAGGGCATCGACTCGGGAATCGACATCTCGAAGTGGAAGGGACGGAGTTCTTCTTCTAGAGTGGACGCTATGCGGTTGAATAGGTCGCGGATATCGCACCAGTCGGGATGTACAGCTATCCGTCCCGACTCGAGCCGCGACATATTCAGTAGGTTTTCCACCAACCGGTTAAGCCGTTGCGATGCGGAGAGTATTTCCCCGAACAACTCCTCCCGGATATGTTCCGGGGGCTTCGACTCGAGTATCATATCCGAAGCGCCTATGATGGTGGCGATCGGTATCCGCAGTTCATGCGAAATGGAATTAAAGAGCGTTTTGTACAGCCTGTCCGACTCGCTTAAGAGGTCGGTGCGGCGCGTGGTCATCTCTAAGTACTGGTGTTCCAGCGATTGTGATATTTGCGATAGGAAAGCATCCCACGAAATGTTATCCTTGGCGCTGAACGATTTGTCAAGCTTTGCGACCAACACACCTATCTTTAAGCCTTTCCCGGTTAACGGATAAAAAGTATACATGCCCGAAGACATGACATCCGTAAACCGACCGGTTGGTTTATGATGATCGAATGCCCAACTGGCTGCTTCCATCTCTTTTTCGGGCATTTCAAGTCCTTCCGGAGCATATTTGAAATTTGTCAATTGATAATCGGCATCGCGGAAAATGAAAAATACCGTAGCATCGAAATATGTCCGGATATTTTCCATGCTCGTTACTACTACCTCCCCGATGTTGTTTGCCTCCGAAAGTTTTTTGGTGAGTTGGAACAGGGCATTGGTCTGCTTTTCGCGTCGGTATGCTTCCCGTTCATGGGTTCTGAGCCTTACCGTGAGAAATCCGTTGAGCAGAGAGATCGTACAAAACAACAGTAACATCGGGATATCCTGGATGAAATTGATTGGGAAGGCGGCTGTCGGCGGTACAACAAGGACAATACAGGTTAGCAGTGCTATTGCAGATGCTACCAAGCCTGAATTTGCACGCATGGGACCGGCCAGCATGAACAATAGCAATAGAGCAATATACGGTGGGGCATCGTTTAAAATCTTATTATCGAGCACAGTACACAGTACTCCGGTGATCAAGCTGGCTACCACTGTTATCAACCTGTTACTCAGCCCGGGAATAGGTTTATTGATGTTGAATAAATGTTTCTTTTTATCCTGAAGAGTCTCCCCGCAAATGATTGATATATTGAAACGCCCACCATATTTCAATAACCGTTTCAGGTAGTTCCTCCTATGGGTGCCGGCAATCCACCCGCTGTTCGTTCTCCCGAGCACGATATGCGAAATCCTTTCCCTGTGCGACACTTCAATAATGGCTTCCACAGGATCGTTACCCGTGTAAGTAACCAATGTACCGCCTAATTGTCGTGCATACCTAATATTGTCTTCCAGCTGCGTCTTTTCCCGGTCGGTCAGCTTGCGGTTGGTTTCGATATACAGGGCAACCCAGCCGGTATCAATGGCAACTGCCATAGCTCTGGAACGCCTGATAACTTCGGTGGTGATCGTATCCGGCCAAATGGGTGCAAGCAGCCGCATCCTGATTTTCGGAAGTGGGTAGACGTGTTGTTTGTACCAGTTCTCCCTGTCGACCGTCATGCGGAAGAACTTTTTGCGGATGGCAGTGATTTTCTCCTCCTGATATATATTTTCGATCACCTTGTCCGGAATACCCGGGACATGTATTTTCCCTTCCCGCTGGCGTTTTATCAATTCATCCGGCTCAACATCTACTAATTCCACATCGTCGGCACGGCCTAAAAAATCATCGGGCACTGTTGGTACGGCAAACCCCATGATTTCGTACTGGAATTCCAGATAACTTTCCAATTGCATCACATTCAAGGTGGTAAATACATCGATACCATGATCGAGTATTTCCTGTATGTCGTGATAGCGTTTCAGGTGGCGGCTTCCCGGGACGTTTGTGTGCGATGGATCGGCTATCAGCACTACGTCCGGGTGTATTTCCAGTATGGCATCCGTATTCATTTCTTTACTCGAACCCCCATTGTTTTCCATGATCCTGGGAGGAATTACCGGCAAGCTGCCCACTAATGCCACAGTATCAGGACGGGTTTGCCAGGTGGCAAACCCGATCATTATTTTTCGGTCGTTAGCAGCTTCTACTTGGGCAGTCCGCAGCATTGCCGATGTTTTTCCCACTCCGGGCAGGATACCAAGGAATATTTTCAATCGTCCCTTTTGTTTTTCCCGCTTCCTGAAAGCAGCAGGATCACCGTTGTTGTTGAAATCTTTTTCCATGCAAATTCGATTAGCTGGTATCAGATAAATTACACAATAATAGTGGAAAAAATTGAGAATTGAGAACTGAGAATTGAAAATTATTGCCTTCGGTGAGTTACTCCTTTTGTTACTCGCTTCGCTCATGAGCCCGCCTGAATGACATAGTCGGGCAGGATCGTTGACACTAAGTCCGCTGTATGCTAAGTTGAAAATAATTGAAAATGCGCTAAATCAATGCAATGTATGTCAATATGAAAATGTTGATTTTAGGAATTTGATGGTAATGTCTAGGGGCAAAAAATACGCTCATTTTCAACTTTCAACATTCAACTACTTACAAACCCTTCCGGAATAAATGTTTTATATTGAATGTCACCAGGGCAACCGCATCAAATTTTGAGTATTTTTTTCATGTACGCCACATCCAACGCTGCCTTGTATTGCCTCTTCTTTAAACTGAGTTTGTCATTTACATTTGTGATCATTTGTAGGGCAAATTTTCTGACTGTTGATAG
>JAVBNI010000079.1:0-17226 GCA_031551645.1 Bacteroidales bacterium
GTCACCTTGGAACGGGTGATCGCTTTTCCTTTCCAATCGGTTGAGTCCATATCTACAATTTATGGATACAAAGTTACAAATATGGAACGAGTTTTATTATTAATATTATCAAATTTTTTACACCCCACCTAACAGGTTTCCTACCCGTCCGGTCAGGCGGGTCAAAACCTGTTAGGTCTCATCACGACACTCTATCGTTGACATGGCACTAGTTTGCCAAGTTTTTATTTTGCCATTTCTTTCGGTAGTCTATTTCCAATTTTCGCATTTCTTTATGTAACGAAATAATTCCCAACAGGTTGGGCAAGGCCATCAAAGCAATAGTAACTCCCGAAATATTCCAAATGATGGTGGTATCGGTAAATGAAGCGATAAAAAAGCCAATACAAAAAATGATTCGGAAAGGCATGACAAATTTGGGACCACCCAAAAATGTCACAGCTCTGTCACCATAATACGACCATGCGATAGAAGTAGAGAATGCGAACAACAACAAGGTTAACGCAACGACATATTTACCCCAGTGGCCAAAAAAGCTACGGGTAAATGCTGTAGCACTCAAGGGAGCACTATGCATCAACGATTTACCATTAAAATCCAGATTCTGATTTTTTACCTTACCTTGTTCTACTTGTATGATACCAGTATACAATGTGTTATCTTTTGTGACAACTATTTCTTCGGCTAAAGAACGGCAGTGAATGATACTCACCGGATCGATAATTTTTCCATCAACGATATGGAGTTCGCCACTAAATAATGGCAATGGTTCTTTTTTAGCCAGATGCCATGCCAGTTGTTCTACTTGCTTCGGATCAGAATCGTCATAAACGGATGCAAGTATCTCCATATCCGTTCGTTGAAACCTGTTTTCCTGCTTTTCCTGCCATACGCCTGATGAAAGCAAAGCCATTCCTGTGATGAAACAAATGATAATGGTATCAAGGAAAGGCTCCAATAAGGCTACAACTCCTTCGGAAACTGGTTCCTCCGTACGCGCGGCTGCATGGGCAATAGGTGCGGAACCTTGCCCCGCTTCGTTGGAAAACAATCCTCGATTGACACCACGATTAAATGCATAAGCAAACCCCGCCCCAATAAATCCACCGGTCGCTGCTGTTCCTGTGAATACATTCGTAAAAATGGAGAAAAAGGCAGGAAAAAAATTTTGATAATTGCAGGCAATGACCAGGATGGCAGCAATAAAATACACAACTGACATGAACGGCACCAACAACGAGGTCACTTTTGCAATGCGCTTGATACCTCCGATGATAATCAAGGCCAGAATAACCGTTAATACCGCTCCAGTAATGATATGGTTCAGTCCGAAGGTCTGGTACATCGAATTGGCTATACTATTGATTTGCGGAAGACATCCCGTACCGAATGCCGAAAAGAGCGTAGCCACTGCAAAAAAACCTGCCAGCCATGGCATTTTCATCCGATTCTTCATGTAATACATCGGTCCTCCCGCTATGGTTCCGTCGCTTATCACCTCCCGATATTTATGCGAAAGGCTCACTTCAACAAACTTGGTAGTCATTCCAAGAAAAGCCGAAACCATCATCCAAAACAGGGCGGCAGGTCCACCCAGATGAATAGCCAGCGCAACCCCGGCAATATTACCTGTTCCGATCGTTCCTGATAATGCTGTCGCCAATGATTGAAAATGCGAGGTATCGCCCACTGCGTCTTTCTTGTCATACTTTCCCATCAACACATGGGTCGCATGCCTGAAATAGCGTATTTGTGGAAAACGGAGATATAGTGTAAAAAATAAACCTGTTCCTAATAGCACAAAAACAAACCATTGCGAACTGCCAAGGAATGAATCCACCAGTAACAGGAAGTCGTTAAAAGCGCTCATCTAATAAATTGTTTTGCATGTCCATCCGGGCACCGACAAAAATAACAATTATCGGAAAACAAAATATGAAAAAGATGCGTCTTTCCTATTTTTTACTTCCAATTTTATTCTCTGTACAGTAATGTTTTTAATCCTACGCTAAAATAGAAATTATTCGTTGTTTTTTCATCTCTGTTATAGAATCTGTTAGACAGTATTGCTTCAACCTGCATGTTCCATTTCGGAACAATCGTCCGCGTCACTTTCAATTCCTGGTATGTTGTAACAGCCCGGACACCTTGTAGAATAGTGTGTCCGTATGCATCACCATGTGTTAGGTTGCTTTTATAAATATTTCCCCCAAAATTTTTGCCTACAGAATCTGTTCCCTGTACAGCATAGGTAGCTTTCAGATGAGCCGACCAATTGGGAGCAAAAGCCCAACGGGCAATTACCAATCCTTCGCGTAGATTGGCTCCCATGGGATGGGCAAGCGCATCGACCAAATGTCCAAAATTTTGCAAAGGATAATAATGGGTATAAGTATATGGACGTATTTGGTTAAATTCTGCTTGCAGCATTAAAGGTCGTCGTTCCCCCCAAAAAGATCGTAAGCCAATCTGGAAAGCATATTTATTGGCCCACCATTCTCCTTTACGGATTTCATCCAACTTGAATTCATCCAGGATAAATTGCCCGTACAGATAATTTTCGCGCCAAACATTGAACTTTCCGCCAAACCCGATGAGTACATTATCCGGCGAACCGAGAGAGTATTCCACCGGACGGAAGAAAATAACGGGATTGAGATAATTGATATCGAAAGTACGTTTACTTATGGAGTCAATCGCATCCCAAACGATCACCTCAAACAAATTCAGGTTGATTTTCGGTGTAACATTCCAGCTCAAAGTATGCATCGATGTATATTTTTTATGCCTTGTACTGAAATGTTCGTCCAGCTTATAGTCGCTCATACGGGATGTCATGAAAATATATTTGACATGCCAGAATTTGAAAATTGTTTGGAGAAACGGGTAACTATAGGCGTTATCCGATAAATAAAGCGACCTGTAGCCATCACCCCAGAATTGACGATCTTTCCCGATGCGTACAGTGATATATTCGATAGGCGTCCAAGAAACACTGAAATTCAATGACTGGTACAAATAAAAATTTCCGTTGTGAGATAAATAACGGTCATAATGAGGTATCAGTCCGGTAGAATCAATGTAAGCTTGGTCGGCTTCGTAAAATTGTTTTCCGGCCAAAGCATAATTAAAATCAACAGCCAGTTTCTTTTTGTATGAAAATCCGGTATGTATACCTGCTTCATAACTTTGCCTGAAAGGAGAACCTACCGAAAGCTGTATCCCAGCAAGCGGATGAATAAAATATTGAAAGTCTTTAATTCGATCCGTTTGAACGGACGTGATCGATTGTATTTCAAACATATTCCATGGTTGCATCATGGAATGTATTTCAGGATGAGCATATACCTGGCGCGCATAACGCCACTGCAACTCGGGATGCAAACCTACCAACGACTGGGCCTGAGAAATTGTATTATTGAGGAGAAACAAGAAAACGACCGGAAAAAATCGTCTGCGTATCATTTTTTCTCGGCATTTGTATAAATCAATTGTCTGTAAAACCATGCCGCTTATGTTTCCGCTTTGCTGCTTCGGGAACCGGTGGACTGGCTTTTCGAACGAGATACTCCAAATAAAAAGACAAGATGGTAGCAACAGATAAAATAACAACCATTAACCACACTATGCCAATGTTTTGTAACAGTAATGCCAAGGCAATGAAACAAAGATTGGCAAGCACAATAATAAGTGTTGACTGTGTGTGCGAAAAACCCAATTTCAGCAAACAGTGGTGGATATGATTTTTATCGGCGGAAAAAGGTGAACGCCCTCGCGACATCCGGATCAGAAACACACGCATGGTATCGTACAAAGGTATGATCAACACGGCAAAAGACACTGCTGGGGCCGATTTTATGGAAAATGCGGAAGTGAAACCTATGTTTTTTTCATTGAATACGATCACCTGCACACTCATTAGAAGTCCAATCAGTAACGATCCCGTATCGCCCATAAATATCTTGTTTTTTCCGCCAAACACATTAAAACGGAAAAAAGCAAGCAATGTACCAAATACAGCAGCAGACAAAAGACAGTATTCGATATTCCCGGACATAAAAAACCAAATGCCAAAAAAACCAGTGGTAACCATTCCAACAGAAGCAGCAAGCCCGTCAATACCATCAATCAAATTAAAACTATTGATAATGACAATAATGACAAACAAGGTAAGCAATAGACTCGAAATGGTTGAAATATGGTACATTCCCAGAAAACCATGCACACTGGTAAAACATATATCACCAGGTATAATCAATACCAATGCAGCGGCTATCTGTCCCAAAAGTTTCTTTGATGGTGCGATAACCAGTATGTCATCCTTTATCCCGATGAAAAAAATGATAATGCATGCGACTAGGATATATTGCAATGATGGTACAAGACTATAACTGATAAAAGATCCCGCCGAAATGGTGATTCCGGAGAATATTGCTACGCCACCCAGAGTTGGTATTTGCTGGACATGGCTTTTTCGCCTGCTCGGTTCATCAAAAAGTTTTTTTTCGCGAGCAACACTTATAATTGAGGGAATAGACGCATATGTAACCACAAAGGATACAACCAGTGTCAACAATAGTACTAATTCCGGAGACAACATGAAACAATAAACCTGATTAGCCGAATAAAACGGACAACCTAAAAAACACTTACACCTTTGCTTTTGAGTAGAAACGTACCCAATCGACTTCCAACTTAACGGAATGACTCAAATTGGTTGCAGTACCGTCCATACCTGAACCAAATGCAATATACATCGGTTCGGAAGGAACGCCACGCCTCATAGTCTTGAATACAATGCCATTAATTGACCAGATCAATTGATCCGGAGTCCATTCCAAAGTAAAAATATAGTTTTTCCCAGCAAAAGCACCGGTAAGTGCTGTGTTGTCCTTACTGATACCATTAGGATCAGCAACATCACCCCAGAAGTTACCCAGATAAAATTTTCCTCCAGAGTATTTGAATACATTCACTTGTGGCAACATACGTTCGCCAGCCAACCAAAATGCATGGTAAGCATTTCCTTTGGGTACTTTTACTTTGGCTTCCACCTTTCCATATTGATGACGGAATGATTTTCCCGTATTGATTACTCCGGATGTATATGAAAATTCGCGCGGAATAAAACCCATTGTCGGGGTCCATAACATTCCGTTGGCATTTTGTTTCTTCGTCTCAATGCTTAAGACAGATCCGGAAATCGATACATTTCTCCCATTGGTAATATAATGCTCGTCACCCATCAAGGTGTAGCTATCATGCAAAAGCTTATCAGCCCAATAATACCGAGTCAGCCACTTATTTTCGTCTAACTTACCTTCAATAAAATGATCTTCAAACTGTAAATCCCATGCTTTAATTGGAGCAAACTTGGGTTCATTGGCTTTGGTCTTGAAATACCAAGTCAATTGAGGAGATTTTTGTAACGCTTCGAATTCCTTTTTTAAAGCCTCAATTTCAGATTGGTCGGTTTCCGGATTATTTTCTTTTTCTTCAAACTCTGTAGAATTTAAATATCTGTTCAAATATTCAAACCGTTCCAATTCTTTCGATTGAGAATATTCAACAAAATCATGATAATCTTTTGTGAGCTTATCATGCTGCTTTTCAATCTTATCTGTATTGGGAAACATTCCCAATTTCAATTTGATTCCTAGTAAACCCATATGTTTGTGTTATTTTGAAACTGCAAAAATAGCTATAAAACTGAATATTTGAAGGTTTTTATTTTAATTTTTCGGTTTTTGTAAAAAAACATGAAACGTATCGATTTTCAGAACAATAAACAAGCTGCAAATACAAAGTGTTTTACCAAAATCAGGAATATTCGAATATCCCTTTATCAGTTTTAATTGTCAACCTTTTTTTGTCTGCTGCTTCACATTTTCCCACAATTTTTGCTTCGATGCCGAAAGATTCAGCTATCTGAACAACCTGTGCTGCATATTGCTCCGGGAGGTATATTTCCATACGATGTCCCATATTAAATACCTGGTACATTTCGCGCCAGGAACTTCCTGATTGCTCCTGTATTATACGGAATAACGGCGGAATATCGAACAAGTTATCCTTGATAACATGTAATTGGTCTATAAAATGAAGAATTTTGGTTTGCGCACCACCTGAACAATGTACCATACCATGGATAACCGGTCGCATTTCATCCAGTATCTGGCGAATAGCTGGGATATAGGTACGTGTGGGTGAAAGCACAAGCTTTCCAGCATCAATACCTAAATCTTCAATGGCATCTGTGAGGCGGTAACTTCCGGCATATATCAATCCGTTATCCATTTCGTGATCGTAGCTTTCTGGATATTTGGCCGCTAAATATTTGGCAAATACATCGTGTCGCGCCGAGGTCAAACCGTTGCTTCCCATGCCGCCATTATACGAATCTTCGTAAGTTGCCTGTCCGGATGATGATAAACCGACAATTACGTCTTCGGCAGCAATATTTTCATTGGTAATTATTTCGCTGCGTTTCATACGACACGATACCGTCGAATCGACAATAATGGTGCGTACCAGATCACCTACATCAGCCGTTTCACCACCCGATGAATAAATCTGCATTCCAAAACTACGCATTTGATCGATCAATTCTTCGGTTCCGTTGATGATAGCGGCAATAACTTCGCCGGGGATCAGCATTTTATTACGCCCAATAGTTGACGAAACCAGAATATGATCGGTAGCTCCGACACACAATAAATCATCGGTATTCATCACCAGGGCATCCTGTGCAATACCTTTCCAAACTGACAAATCACCGGTTTCGCGCCAGTACATGTATGCCAATGACGACTTGGTACCGGCACCGTCGGCATGCATGATATTACAATATTCCGGATCACCGCCCAGAATATCGGGAAGGACTTTACAGAAAGCTTTTGGATATAAACCTTTGTCAATATTTCGAATAGCCTGATGTACATCTTCTTTGGCTGCCGAAACGCCGCGTTGCATATATCGATCAGTCATATGGGCTTTTTAAGATGAAACGCAGATAATTCACACGAACCGTTTGGATAAAAATCCGCTCGTATCTGGCTTGGTCTCTATCATCTGCGTTTCATGGGAAATATTTATTTCAGTTTTGCAAAAGCTTCCTTCATCGAAGCCATTGCCTTTTTTAATTTATCGTCAGAAGTGGCATACGAAAGACGGATACATTTCGGTTCACCAAATGCATCGCCAGGCACTGTGGCAACAAACGCCTTGCCTAATAAATAAAGGCTTACGTCGTTACAGTTCTTAATCGTGGTTTCGCCATCGCTTTTTCCAAAATAATAACTGACATCGGGAAATACGTAAAATGCACCTTGCGGGATATTGAATCTGAGGCCGGTTATTTCTGATAATCCTTGTAATACCAGATCGCGGCGGCGTTTGAATACCATGTTCATCTCCTTGGTAAAACCGCTTTCTGCAGTAAGGGCCTTCAATGCGGCACGTTGTGCAATAGATGACGGACCCGATGTGAACTGGCTCTGCAGCTTCGAACAAGCTTTGGAAATCCACAATGGGGCTGCAAGAAAACCGATACGGTAACCTGTCATGGCATACCCTTTGGATACACCGTTAATAACCACGGTACGTTCTTTCATATTGTCAAATTGAGCAATACTTTCGTGTTTACCCACAAAATTGATGTGCTCGTATATTTCGTCGGCGATAACGATAATGCGTGGATGTTTGGCAATAATATCGGCGATGGTTTTTAACTCATCCTTGGAATATACACTACCTGTTGGGTTTGAAGGCGAACAAAGCAGAAAAGCCTTGGTTTTAGGCGTGATAGCTGCTTCCAATTCGGCCGGTGTCACCTTATAATCGTTTTCGATCGTGGTGTTTATTACTACACTGGTTCCACCTGCCAATTTAACCAATTCAACGTAGGTTACCCAATACGGGGCAGGTACAATCACCTCGTCACCATCATCTACGATCGACATGACCGCATTGGCTAACGAATGTTTGGCGCCGTTAGAAACGATAATTTGCTGGGGCGTATAATCAAGATTATTTTCATTTTTGAATTTGGCAGCCACTGCTTTGCGTAAATCCATGTAACCGTCGCCAGGCGAATAGAAAGAATAATTTTTGTCAACAGCTTCTTTGGCTGCTTCCTTAATATGGTCGGGTGTAAAAAAATCGGGTTCACCAACGCTTAGGTTTACAACATCGATACCCTGTGCCTGCAAATCCTGGCTTTTCTGATTCATAGCCATGGTTTGCGATTCCGAAAGACTAGCTAATCTTTTAGATAATAATTCCATACGAAAATGATTGAAAAATTTTTCTGATTGTATTTACGAGACAAAAATACATTTTTCTAACAACCATTCTATTAACTTTTATGAAAATTATATTAAAAATCAAGAAATATAAGCAAGCACAAATATTCAACCCGACTATAAAAACACAAAATACGTTGAGCGTATAACATTAATGACCAGTATTGTATAGGCTTTTTGATTAGGCCTTCTTAAATTTTAAACAGTTCTAAAAAAAATAATTTATATTTGTCATTAAGTTGTTAGGATTATCGAAATAATGCAAATAGCTAAAAAGAGAGTTTATATTTCAAATAAAAGAGAGTTTGTATTTCAGATATTTAAGCTACTCTGCATTTTGGGGTGATTTCCTTTTTAGGATACAAATATAGGAATAGAAATGATTGTCAAATCGTTTGCCGATTGTCAGCTATTGTCACTCAATAATTTTTGATACCCACTTAAAAAAGGAATTTAAAAAGAGATGTCAATAACACACATAGATAGGACCTGCATTAGAGCCATATTCACTTTAAGCATATTACAGATGTTCTGTTTTTGTAATGTTTGCTTTTCATATGCTTTACAGGCTGGAAATGATCGTCCTATCCTAATCATAAGTTCATATAATCCGGATTCTTACAGTACTTCAACAAATATCTCCGAGTTTATTGAAGAATACAACCGGTTGGGAGGCAAATCTAAAGTCCATATTGAAAACATGAACTGCCGGAGTTTCTCCGAATCTCTTATCTGGAAAGGGAGAATGAGAGATATTCTCAATAAATACCAGGGATACAACAAACCGGGATGTATCATATTATTGGGTCAGGAAGCCTGGGCTTCATATCTATCCCAGGAAGATTCTATAAAATCCAATATTCCGGTGTTTTCAGCGATGGCAAGTAGGAATGCTGTCCTTTTACCCGACAATATTGTATCGTTAAAAGATTGGATGCCCGAATCTGTGGATTTTGTCTCCGGATCGTCGGTGTCGCATATACAAGGAGGTTTTTTATACGAATATGATGTTGAAAGTAATATTAACCTTATCAGAAAATTATATCCCGACACCCGAAATATTGCATTTGTTTCTGATAACACATATGGGGGAGTATCTATCCAAGCATTTGTAAAAAAAGAGATGAAGAAATTCCCGGACCTAAACTTGTTGCTTCTCGACGGACGAAACCATACCATCTATACGATAGTTGAAGAATTACGATCATTACCAGCTAATACGGTATTATTATTGGGAACCTGGCGTATAGATGAAAATGACGGATATTTTATGCGAAATGCCACGTATTCCATGATGGAAGCCGTTCCCTCCACGCCTGTTTTTTCACTTACTTCTCTCGGATTTGGCTATTGGGCAATAGGTGGCTACATGCCAAATTACCGGAACTTTGGTAAGGATGTGGCACAACAAGTCATTGACGTTTTGTCCGGCAATCATCCTGAAAATCATCCGATAATTGTTCCCAACCAATTAGAGATGGACAACAGGAAAATAGCGGAATTAGGTATCGATCGATCTTCTTTGCCCTCAAATGTAAAATTGATCAATGTAACCCCAACATTTTACCAACAATATAAATACCAGATATGGGTAGGCGTATTAGTCATTGCTGTTTTATCCATTGCATTATTGTTCACTCTCTTTTTCTATGCCAGGACAAAAAGGCTGAAAGATAATCTGGAAGTTTCCGAAGCGGAATTACGTGTAGCCAAAGATAATGCAGAAGAGGCTAATCGTTTGAAAAGTGCATTTTTAGCAAACATGAGTCATGAGATCCGAACTCCCCTGAACTCAATCGTGGGATTTTCGAATATATTGGCAACAAAGGAGCTTTCGCTAAAAAACCGAGAAACTTATTGTGAAATCATTCAAAACAGTTCCGATTTGTTGTTGAGACTGATCAACGACATTTTGGATATTTCGAAATTAGAAGCGGAGAAGGTTGACTTTTGTTATAAAAAATGCGATATTGTACCGCTGTTACACCGGGTTTTGACCACAATGGAATACTCACCGCAAAATAATAACGAATTTATTTTTAATCCCCGTTGTGCAAGCTTCGAGCTATATACAGACGACCAGCGTTTACAGCAAATATTGATCAATCTTTTGTCAAATGCATCAAAATTTACAAAAGATGGAAAAATAACGCTGGATTTTGAAATCGACGAACCCAACAACCGCATACTTTTTTCTGTAACCGACACGGGACGCGGTATTCCCGAGGATAAGCGGGAGGCCATATTCGAACGATTCGAAAAATTAGATAATTATGTCCAAGGTACAGGCTTGGGACTTGCTATTTGCAAATTGACCACCTCCAGATGGGGCGGCGACATTTGGGTAGATCCCCATTACAACGAAGGGGCGCGTTTTGTTTTTTCGCACCCGTTGAATATAAAAAATAAGGAAATCAATAAATCATATGAATAAACACATTGGTTGCTTTTTATTAATTTTCATCATATCAACAGGTATTGTGCTATCGCAGGTAACAGTAAAAGGCCGTGTGGTGGATGCTTCTACTGGTGAACCATTACCCAACGCCACTATTTTAGTTGCCGGTGCCAATCAGGGCAAAACTACCGACCACGATGGCTGGTTTTCGTTATCAGTTACTCCCAATTCGAGCATTTATATCAGGCATTTGGGATATAAGGGCCAGGAAAAAGAAATTAAAGAAACCAATTTCGTGGACTTGGGCGAGATCATGCTTGAAACAGACGAATATTCGTTGGATGATGTAACCATTACCTCTTCCATTGCTATTGCCCGGAAAACGCCTGTTGCGCTGTCTTCAATCAACAACGCATATATTGAGGAAAAAATAGGAATGCAGGATTTCCCGGAAATATTGAAAACCACCCCTGGAATATATTCGACAAAAAAAGGAGGCGGCTTCGGCGATTCCGAATTAAGACTGCGGGGTTTCAAGTCTGAGAATATAGCAGTGATGATCAACGGCATTCCGATGAACGACATGGAGTGGGGAGGTGTATATTGGAGTAACTGGGCCGGGTTAGTGGACGTCAGCCGTTCGGTGCAGGTACAGCGGGGGCTGGGTGCGTCCAAAGTGTCGGCTCCTTCGGTGGGAGGTTCTGTAAATATTATCACCAACACCATTGATGCGAAAAAAGCTGGATTTGCATCTTACGAAATGGGCGATCATGGCTATAATAAAGTAACATTCAAGGTGTCGACCGGATTGTCAGATAAAGGCTGGGCGCTGACGTTGCTCGGAGGCAGGACATGGGGCGACGGATACGTCCAGGGTACCGAATTTAACAGCTACAATTATTTTATCAATATTGCCAAACGGATCAGCAATCGTCACCAACTTTCGTTAACGGCATTTGGAGCGCCCCAGTGGCATAACCAGCGGAACAAAAACGATGGCTTAACAATTGACGGGTGGCAACAGGTAAAGAAGTACATGGGCGAAAACAGTGCTTTTCAATATAACCCGACTTATGGTTATGGGATCAACGGAGAGCGGAAAACTTCTTCAAAGAATGTATATCATAAGCCGCAAATATCACTGAACCATTTGTGGCAAATCAACGAAACTTCGAACCTGAGTACGGCATTGTATGTCTCCATTGGCCGTGGGTATGGCTATAGCGGACAAGGGTATAGTTCCGAATACAAAAACAAGTGGTACGGGGCATCCTACGGTTCGCTGAACATGCAATTGCGAAATCCGGACGGCACTTTTGCTTACGACCGGATTTATGCGATGAACGACACAAGCGCCAATGGCGCTCTCATGGCGATGTCGAAATCGGTAAACGACCACAACTGGTATGGACTCTTGTCTACTTATTCCACAAAAGTCGGAAAAAATATCGATTTTTATGGCGGTGTCGATTTTCGTTATTATAAAGGAATCCATACCAATGAGTTGGCAGATCTTTATGGTGCGAATTATTTCATTGATGCATTTTCGAGGAGGAACGTATTGCCCGAAAATAACAGCACAGCTGCCGGAGGAAGCGCATTTGTTAATCAACAATTAAAGACGGGTGATATTGTCTACCGCGATTACGACGGTTACATCGTGCAGGAAGGAGTATTTGCCCAAGGCGAATACAATCTCGAAAAGCTGAATGTATTCGTTTCGGGTTCTATATCGAACTTTACCTACTGGCGTTACGACCGGTTTTATTACGATAAAGATCATGCCCGTTCCGGAACGGAAAACTTCCCGGGTTTTACGGTGAAAGGTGGAGCCAATTACAACCTTACTGAAAACCACAATGTATTTGCCAACATCGGTTATATAAGTCGTGCCCCTTTCTTTTCGGGTGGCGTTTTCCTATCCTCACAGGTCAGCAACATCACCAATCCCGATGCGATCAATGAAAAAATATTCTCCGTAGAGCTTGGTTACGGTTTTCAAAATCGGTTCTTGGACGTAAAGCTGAATGCTTATCATACGAAATGGATGGATAAAACGATGGCAAGGGGAATCGATGTAAGTATCGACCAAATCAGTTTGAACATGACCGGTGTTGACGCTATTCACCAGGGAATTGAGCTTGACTTTTTAGCCAAACCTTTCGAATGGCTGAATATCACAGGGATGTTCTCATTGGGAGATTGGCGATGGACAGGCAATCCCACCGGCTATTTCTACGATTCAGGCGGGCAACCTGTAAAATCGTATGGTAGAAATACAGAAACAGGAAAAATGGAAATAGTACATGCGTCGGGAATACAAGCCGCCGACCATGCATATATGACCGTCGACCTGGACGGAGTAAAAGTTGGAGGGTCGGCACAAACTACGGCCTCTTTGGGATTCAAGGTCAAACCTCTAGAGGGACTTTATCTTGGCGCGGATTACCTGCAATATGCCCGAAATTATTCCGACTGGAATTTTAACCCGTCGGATCTGGTGCTGAACGGATCAAAAAAATATGAATCGCCATGGAAGATTCCTTCGGCAGGTGTTGTTGATATTAATGCCGGCTATAGCTTTAAAATAGGCGGTTTGGACGCCTCTATATCGGCCAACGTATTCAACTTGTTTGACAAAGAATATATTGTTGATGCAAACGACGGTAAAGATCATAATGAGGAAACTGCGTATGGCGTATTTTATGGATTCGGACGTACCGGATCGGTAAAACTGAGAATAAGTTTTTAGGAGAATCTGTATCAGTCGGATTAATTCTATTTTTGTTGAAAAAATGTGGGGCGAATGATATTAAGTACCCTACAAGATGAGTAATTGATAATCGATTATTGAATATCAATTACAATTGCCACAAATTAAACACAATATCCATACCTAAAGCGTCGATTATATAGGTGACAGTGCTTGTATTTAACGTTTTTAATAATCCTCGACCTGGTAATGAAATCGATACCACAATATACCTTCTATAAAACAAAATATGGAGACGAGCTCCTTATCGATGTTGTTGAATTATCACACATTAAAAGATTTATTACCGACAGGCCTGCCCATACGCTGACGTATTACGATATTACATTGATCACCGAAGGAACAGGTTTTTTCAACATAGACAATAAAAAGTATATCGTTAATCCGGGCGATATCATATTTTCGAACCCGGGTGAAGCAAGGAAATGGGATATTGATCATATCGTCAATGGCTATGCCTTAATTTTTGAAGAAGAATTTCTACTGTCTTTTTTTAACGACCCTAATTTTTTACGCCATCTATCTTATTTCCAACCGGACGCTGTGTCACAGCTAAGCCTTGATAATGAAGCCTACGCGCGGATTTACGACTTGATCAGGAATATTAAAAACGAAATAAACACATGCCAGGTAAAAGACAAGCATATACTGAGAGCATTGTTGTATGAAATATTGATGCTGCTTAACAGGGTATATGCGAATTCTACAAGGTTGATGAACCAAAATAGAAAAATAACCAACCATCATATCAACAAGTTCATGGCCATGGTAAATGATGAATTCAAACATAACCGTTCGATTAAACACTATGCGGACAAGCTGTGTATTACGCCTAACTATTTGAATGAAATCATCAAAAAAACGATGGATATAACAGCAAAACAGTACATACAAAACAGGATTATGCGGGAAGCAAAGAGGGTGCTCGCTTACACAAAACTGTCAGTATCCGAGATCGCAGATGATCTGGGCTTTGACAATGCTTCCTATTTCGCCAGTTTCTTTCGTAAACAAACAGGAAACACGCCATTGGAATACAAAAAAACCATGGTAGAAAAATAAAGCAAAAACCGTAAAAACTGTCATTTTTTCCGTTATTTGTATTGCTCCCGGACTAACATATGAGATTAGTTTTGCAGCATATTCATTCAATGCCGTTTGATTAACGATTTCTATCGAATATGTTTTACTAACGGCATAGATGTTTTAATCATTTAATTTTCTATAATATGGATAATAAAAGTATTGCGGCGATGATTATCGCGATGGAAAAAGCAGCATTGGAAGAGTGGAACAAAGGTAATCCGTCTGGTTACTTAGCTATTTATGCTGACGACATTAACTATTTTGACCCGTTCCAGGAAAAGAGGATAGACGGTTTCGAAAGAATGCAGGTTTTCTACGAAGGACTGAGGGGGCAAATGTCAGCAGGCAAGTATGAAATGATCGATCCTGTCGTTCAAGTTACAGACCGGATGGCTGTTTTGAGCTACAACCTATCCTATCCGGATAACGCCGCTTATAAATGGAATTGTACAGAAGTTTACCGGTTGGACCCGGATGGTCAATGGAAGATAATCCATAATCATTGGTCGTTTGTCAGGCCGATGGACATGAAAGTTTAAATTCTTGTTTTTTAAGAAAATAAAACAACTCAAATGCATCTTCTATTCTAAATTTTAAGTCAAGGCACCACATCAAAATAAAATGTGTTAACATTTTATAATTCGTGGATAAAACTTTTGATGCGGTTGCCCTGTTTTGAAACAAAATCCTTATTGGTGTGTTAAAAATGAATAAGAAAGAATTTTTAACAAATAAAACACAAAAAATGACTGTAAATATTGGTTTAGGTGCAGATGCTATTAAGTCGAGTATCAACTCTTTAAACAACTTATTGTCGGACCATTTCGCTTTGTTGGTGAAGACATGGAATTATCATTGGAATGTAAAAGGAGTGAGTTTTCATTCATACCATGCATTCATGGAAGAGTTGTACGATAACCTGATTAAGGATATTGACGAAATTGCCGAACGTATCCGTGCGCTTGACGGACGTCCTATTGGTTCTTTGAAAGGATATTTATCACATATCAGGATTAAGGAGCATGCGGAAGAAAAAGAATTACCGGATGCTTTAGCGATGCTGGCTATCCTGAGTGAAGACACCGACTCCATGATCCGTGAACTCCGGTCGGATATTAAAAATCTGGAGTCATCAGCAAACGCCGATGCAGGAACTTTGAATTTTCTTGAAGATATGATCGAAAGAAAAGAAAAGACTGCCTGGATGATCCGCGCATATCTCGAAAAATAGCATAAAATAAACGACAAAGAAAGCGTACGTTAACTTCTTAACGTACGCTTTCTTTGTTTCGTAAAGGACATACAGATAATCCCAATTAAAATGAAATTACAGGTTACAACGCAACCCGACTGAAATATTCATTCGTCCCAACCCTTCGTACTGATCTTTTTCTAATTTCTTTTTTTGGGTGGTTCCGTTTATGGTATAATCAAGTTCCGTAATCATTCCAGATAAAAGGGATACCTGTACACCGGCTGCCCAGTTCTTAGAAATGGCGAAGTCGTAGCCTATATCCATGGCAACCCCTGCCGTACCGCCTTTGATTGTACCCGATTGTCCTGAAGCGGTTCCTTTATCCTTAAATCCCATATAGCCGAACGCAAGATTAAAGAACCAGTAATTGGTTTTATCTTGGTTGAATACACGTGTAGCAAAAGCAGGTCCAATAAATGGGATAGAAATATTATCACTTAAGCCCGATAACGAATTGGACGATTTATATAAATCGTATTTTAGCCCGACACCCAATGCCTCCATAAAAAAATATGTTACATCGCAACTGATGGAAAATCCCGATTTCAGTTTTTTCAGATACTCCTTTTCCGCCGAACTGAGACCATCTGGTAAAGAAGCTAACCGATAACTCCATCCCCCGTTGAACGCCAACCGCCAATGAGGATATTCAGGCTTGTAACTTGTCATTTGATGGGGCAGCACCTCCGGTTTGACATAATAGTTATATTGATAATATTTGACTTGTGTTTTCAACAACAAAGTATTACGTACTTCTCCTTCGTGACTGAATGTAAAATACACATAGTCATTTTTTATCTTAGTGATTTTGCAATTCAGACTGTCTCCTTTTTCAGTGACTAATAAATCCTGACCAAAAGTGGTAATTTGTTGAAAAAAAGCAATTAATAAAAATATGAACAATTTTTTCATAAAAAGTAATTTAAAAAGTTATTGAGTATTATTTGTTTTTTGATACAATAGAATCAAATTCGAATTTTCCAGTGGTATTATCCACCAAATCTAATGTTGGGCGTCCGACAGCAATTCCCATCTTGATCCCGCAACGTACATAATATTCACGCCCCATTTCGATATTGATAGGTAATTCTATTTTGGATTCGGTCGTGGCCCATATCATGTTATGACCATACTTGCGAATTTCAATGGTGGTTTTCCACTTGTTTTTTGCCCGGCATATAACCTCATCACCCAGATGAATATCATAACCGACCAATGCTCCGGCTCCACCAAAACGATAAATATGCAACAAGGCGTAATCCCATTCGGGCCTTAGGAATGCGCCCAAAATAAAATTCCCATTTCCAATTATTTCATGTTATCTTTGTTCAGCAACTTAACCAATGAAATTCCAGACATGAAAAACTTTTATTCGTTAGAGATTGAATCTCAGATGCGTCATTTTTTTGAA
>JAVBNI010000092.1:0-16218 GCA_031551645.1 Bacteroidales bacterium
TAACGATAACAGGCATTTTCTTCCGGAAATCGCTCATAAAAATATATAGAATTAACCCCCATAAATCGATCTCTTGTGCCCATGCTACAAAGGTAGCATCATTTTTTAATTAGTGCGCACTAAGCGCCTATACCGAAAAAAACTTTTTGGACACTCTTCATTTACTTACTATGCAACGGTTAACTTAAATTTCATCCGACTACTTCTATTTATCTACATTTTAATCACTTGCAGTAACTACAACAACTTTTATTGGGTGAAAACAATTCAAGGTTCAAAAATTTTCAAAAAAAATAACTGTTCCTTGTCACATTTTTTTCACCTGTACCGATCTAACTATATAAACCCAAATTTGGTGAACCACACACACACAGATCACATAGAAGATAAAATTATCAACGTCCTCACCGGGCGGGCTTCGCAAGAAGAATTGTTGGAAATACGGAAATGGTTATCGATCAATGAAGAAAACCGGGAAGTATATGATGAATATGTCACGACTTGGATAGCAGGAGGAATGATCGGCCGCAAAAATGATTTTCAAGCCGATGCAGCATGGACAAAACTCAGCAAGAAAATGAAAAAAACATACTACGCGGAATATAGAATCCCATGGGGAAAAATAGCCGTAGCAGCAATGATAGCAGTCGTTATCTTATCTGGCATGATGATCTATAATATCTCCAATGAGGCCCATATAAACGAAGACTCATTGGCATACACCGAATACTCTTCGCCATATGGTTCGAAGTCCCAAGTAAAATTACCCGACGGATCGAACGTTTGGCTCAATGCCGGAAGTATTTTGCGATATTCGTCGGATTTTAATAAAAATGTGCGTGAAATATACCTTGAAGGCGAAGGTTATTTCGATGTAGCACGTAACGAACAAAAACCATTTCTCGTACAAACGTCCACCATCGCTATTAAAGTTCTCGGAACGGCTTTTAATGTAAAAGCTTACCCCGAAGAATCTATCGTAGAAACCACTGTTGAACGTGGAAAGGTGCAATTACTCGAACCTTTGACCACTTCGCAGGGAACAACCATACTACAAGCCAACCAAAAAGCTGTAGTAATCAAGAATATGCCAGCTGTAATTCAAATGAAGGAGATTGGAAAAACGGAAAAAATGAAAATCAAGCCGCCGAAATATATTCCCATAGCCAAAATGGAAGTAAGCAGTAATATCAAAGTAGAAGCATATACTTCATGGAAAGATACCCGTTGGATCATAGAAAGTGAAAAACTGGCGGATCTGGCAGTGAAACTGGAACGTCGCTACAATATACACATTGTATTCGACGACGAGGAGTTGAAGAACTATGTATTCAGCGGAAAATTTGAAAACGAGACGCTTGACGAAGTTCTTGAAGTAATGAAATTATCAGCGCCTATCCTCTACAAAACAAAACAAAATATGGTATACATGAGTCGCAACAAAATGTTTCAGGAAGTGAATAGCAAACAATAAACACAAAATTAATTAAAAAATAATTTAATACAAAGCCTATGATAAAGACCGGTTGACATAAAAAGGAAAACTGCAGAATACCACAAGCACCCTGCAGTCTATAGAGTTAAAAAATTAAAACTCGAGGCATCGCTTCCGCAAAAAGCACATGCCTCACCATTAATCATTAAAACGTTTCAAATTTATGAATAATCTGTTAAATAATTTTTGTAACATACAAAAAAGACGAAAAATATATAAAATAATGAGATTGTCTGTCTTCATTGCAACAATCTTCCTCACCCAAGTTTCGGCCACGGTGTATTCGCATAATGAGAAGTTTACTATCCAAACCCAAAATACAACCATGCGCGATTTGTTCCATGAAATAGAACAACAAAGCGAGTTCCGTTTTTTCTATAACGATGTTTTGACTAATGTTGATAAGAAAATATCCCTCGATGTCAAGAATAAAAAAATAGATGAAATAATGAACCTTGTTTTGGCTAACAGTGGTATAACATATCGCATCCTGGACAATAACCTGGTCGTAGTTTCGCCAACTGCCCTGTTGCAACAAACCACTGTTACAGGCCTTATCACCGATGCAGATGGAGAACCTATTCCGGGAGCCAACGTGGTGATAAAAGGAACTCTTACCGGTGTAGTAACCGATATGATAGGTAAGTTTGAGATCAATGTGCCTAATGCAGATGCTGTCCTGCAAATATCATTTGTCGGTTTTGTCACTCAGGAAATCAGAGTGGGTAATCAGCAAATTATCAATGTAACCTTACTTGAGGACACACAGGAATTGGAAGAAGTGGTGGTAGTAGGTTATGGTGTACAACGTAAATCGGATGTCACCGGTTCCATCAGTGTAGCCACAGCCGAAGACATTCTCGCCAGCCCTTCGTTCAATGCCTTGCAAGGATTGAAAGGGAAAGCTGCCGGGGTGAATATTTTCAACGGTACCGGAAACCCATTAGGTGTGAATGAAGATCCTCCAAGGGTGGTAATCCGTGGGATGAACTCCATCAATACCACCACTGCCCCATTATATGTAGTCGATGGCGTACAGATGAACGAAATCCAGTTCATCAACCCCAACGATATTGAACGCATGGAAGTATTGAAGGATGCATCGGCAACAGCTATTTACGGCGCGCGCGGAGCAAACGGGGTAATCCTGATAACCACCAAGCGCGGAGACGTCGGTGAAGGTACCACTGTTTCATACAGCGGTTGGTTATCTGTGGCAACCTTGGCTAAGAAAGTAGATTTGATGAATACTGCCGAATTTATGGAAATGGAAGAAATAGCATTTGCTAATATAATGAAATATCCGGATGGCCAGAAAAAATTAGCCGATCTCGGCGTATCCTCACTCGCACCCGACCGCAGTGATCCAAGACTTTTTGATTCCCAGGGAAATCCGCTGTACGACACTGATTGGCAAAAGGAAGCCACCAGAAATGCCGTATCGCAAAGCCACCAGTTGAATATCCAACACCAAAACAAGAAAACGGCAGTAGGCGCATTTTTGAACTATACCGATATGCAAGGCCTGGTTTTGAATAATTACGTAAAGCGTATCAGTGGTAGACTTACTTACGATACCAAGCCAACCAACTGGCTGGATATTAATTCCAACCTCATGGTGAGCCATTCATGGGGTAACGGGATCGACGATACAGGAGGCGGACAGTCGATACGCCGTACCATTTGGGAAATGCCCCCCATCTTCCCTGTAAAGTTCCCCGATGGCACGTGGTCAAATTCGCAGCCCGACGGTACTACGCTTAACTACGGGCTGGAAGCCATGACCAACCCAGTTCATGAAGCGACCGAACGGAAAAGAGGCCGTTACCGTACCAAAATATTCGGGAACCTTGCGTTCGTATTCCACCTGGCTGACGGTCTGGACTTAAGGACTCAAGTGGGTTGGGATGCAAATGTCCGGATGAACAAGGACTATTTGCCCAACAACATGAAAAATCTTTCCTCAAGAGGAGTTGCTGCCGTATACAACGGTCAAAACTATTATTGGCAGGAGGAAACTTATTTGAGCTACAATAAGGTTTTCGATGTACACCGTATCAATGCCACTTTGGGAACAAGCTGGTCGAGATATACTTACCAAAATTCAAATACGAGTAATATTGAAGATTTTGCAACCAATTTCTTCGGATACGACAACTTAGCGGCCGGCTTAACTCCTTCTGCACCGACGTCTAATTGGGAACAATGGTCGATGAATTCGTATTTTGCCCGTGCCAGCTATGGATTCAAGGACAAGTACTTGGCGACATTGACTTTACGCATCGATGGTTCGTCACGTTTCGGCGCCAACAACAAATACGGGTTCTTCCCTTCTGCCGGTCTGGGGTGGGTAATCTCCAACGAAGATTTCATGTCCGGCGTATCGTGGATCAACAACCTGAAACTGCATACCAGTTATGGCCGTACCGGTAATACTGAAATTCCCGTATACCGTACATTAGCGGTAATGTCCACAGGTACCACCCTGTTGAACGGCACCCGCGCCCCGATCAATGAAATGGAACGTATGCCGAACCCGGATTTGCAATGGGAAAAAACCGACCAGTTCGACATAGGTGTCAACTTTAATGTACTTAAAAACAGGATTAATCTTGAAATGGACTATTATTACAAGAAAACATCCGACCTTTTGCTGGATCGCCCGCTTCCTTTTACGACCGGCTTCTCGAGCGTATGGGATAACATCGGACGCGTAGACAATTCAGGTGTTGATTTCCTGTTGAGTACAGTAAATATCGAACGTACGAATTTTACCTGGGAGTCGACCTTAAATATCAATTACAATCAAAACGAGATCAAAAAATTAGGCGCCAATAACGAAGACATCATCACCAATCCCGATTTTGTAGGAGGAAATGTGATCCTGAGGGTAGGTGAATCGTTGGGTTCCTTCTACGGATATGAACGTCTGGGCACATGGAGTACTGCCGAGGCTGCCCAAGCAGCAGAAATAAATGCAGTACCCGGTGAAGCCAAACGTTCGAAAGACCGCACGATCATCGGAAAAGGATTACCCAACTGGACCGGTAGTTTTATCAACAAGTTCTATTACAAAAACTGGGATTTGATTATTGATTTGCAGTTTGTTACCGGAGTAGATGTCTGGCAGTTGTTTTTCCACTCGGCTGAAGACCGTACCGGTATTGCCAATGGCTTGAACTCCATTTTGTATGACGGTTGGACCGAAACCAACCAAAATACCATGATCCAGCAAATCCGCCAGCAAAACTGGGCAGGACAGAACAGCAACTCCGACTCACACTGGGTAAGCGACGGTTCGTACCTGAGGGGAAATTTGCTCCAATTAGGTTATACCCTTAGCCCGCAAATTGTTCAAAAATGGGGAATGCAGAGTCTGCGTGTAAATTTCAGTGTAAACAATGCATTTTTGATCCATTCGAAAGATTTCAAGGGTTACGATCCCGAAGGGACATCAAATACCGATCGTTTCGGACAGAATATCATATTCTACGACTATCCATCAGCCCGGACTTTTACCTTGGGGTTAAACCTCAGCTTTTAATCAATCATTTAATCACTTAAAATGAATATGAATATGAAAAAGATAATGTTATTCGCCTTGACTATAGGTCTGTTGAGCGTCACGTCTTGTGACAAATTTCTGGAAGAAAATCCCAGAACCCAGGCTTCGACTGATGACTTTTTCTCGTCGCCATCCGATGCGATTAGTTCCGTTAACAGATTGTACAAATTGGGAATGCCCGAAGATTATAATGCCGGGAGCGCCTATATCGGCCCTGATATTATGTACACCGGTTATCAGTCTGGATTATACGACAATGAGTACAAAGGACAGGAAGTATTTGTATCACATTGCCAAAACTTGGCTGTGGATTCCAACATAGATAACAATAAACTGCAAGGCCTGTGGGAAGGCCCGTATCGTGCCATTGTGCGTACAGCCAATTTTGCGATCAAAAATATCCCCACATGCCCCGGTTTAAGTGACGAACAACAGAGGCAATACATGGCCGAAGCAAGGTTCTTCAGGGCTTTGAACTATTTCTACTTAGTAAAAATGTTCGGAGCCATACCTTTGATTGAAGATACCTACCAGGCTCTTGAAAACCTATATATTCCCCGCTCTTCGGAAACCAAGATCTACGAGTTTATCGAAAAAGATTTACTGGCAGCCTTAGAAGGCGGATTAGCAAAAACATCCATGCCGGCTAATGGTTACAGAGTATCCGATGGAAGTGTCAGGGCGTTGCTGGCCGATGTGTACCTCAACTGGGCAGGCTATCCTCTCAACAACACTGCCAAATATGCCGAAGCTGCCAAGTTTGCCAAATCTATTACCGATGATGCAGCCTACAAACTGATAGAAGGTATACCGGCATCGGGTAATACGCCGGAGCAAACCCCATTCGATATTCTACGGACATCGGATGACCAAAGTGAATATCTTTATTTGATAGAGTATTTCACTTCCATCCAGGATGGAGGATGGCGTCCGACCTATTGCTTTCCCAATCCGGCAGCAACCTGGGGTGAATTCAAGTACGATATCACTTGCCAGGTTTACAATCCTGTCCAGGTCTTACATGCTTTTTACGGTCAGTATAATGGTGATGATATCCGCTATTCGGAAAACCAATATTTTCATACCACTTATACACAAGAAATGGGGGACAACAAAGGAACGGTACGTTCGTTAGGGCAATATCCGCTTCCGTATATCTGGTGGGAAAGAGAAGCTATGCTTAATACACGTACTTCACAGAAAGACCAGGTCCACTACCGGACAGCCGAAATGTACCTGATTGCGGCCGAAGCCATCGTAAAATCCGGAGGTAGCGTTGCCGAAGCTGCCAAATATCTGGCTGCTATCCAGGCACGCGCATCAAGGACTAAAGATGCGGCAACCATCGAAGCATCTTTGATAACGCTTTCTGCTGAGGACTTTGTCACAGAAGTTTGGAAAGAAAAAGTTCGTGAATTGATCTTTGAAAACAAGATGTGGAACGATATCACCCGTACGCGTATGTATCCGGCAGTGGATGCCAGCAATAATCCCACTTTTGTGAATTTAATTGGCGCTACCAATCCCTGGGGAAAAACGTTTGCGGAAAAAGACTTGTATTTCCCCATCTGTTCGCAGGAACAACAACGCAACCCGGCGTTGGCTGATCCTCCATTACAATAGTTAATTGTCTATATCTCAACAGAGGCTGCCCAGTGGACAGCCTCTGTTCGTTTTTACTTCGTCCTTAAATAATTTTATTGAGTTGTCGATTATTCCTTTAAACCATATCTTTGTCATGGATTTTTACAGGATGATTTTAGTACATGACAAAAATATTTATAAGGCTTGAAAAGCCCGATTTTCATAACCGCAGGTCAACGACCTGCAGAGAAAGCAACAGACAATTATTGCCTGCAAGGCAAGACATATAGAACAAGAATACGTCTTGTCTGACAGGCAATAGCTATGTTAGTTGTCAATCCGCAAGTTGTGCTTCGCTTACTTGCGGTTATGAAAATATCGTCTTTCAGGCATAGAATATGGAATGTCTAAATTTTGTCATGTGCTAAGCAGGATGATAAAAATACATGATTGCAAAAGAGAATAACCAAAACATCCGTAGAAAGGTACGAATGACAATAATTACGGATAAATTGGCAAACAACCTCATCATTATACCATGAAAATTAAATGCTTTATGATCGTATCGGTTATATGCGTCTTTTTTGCCTGTAAGCAACCGCCTGCCGAACTTTTCGTTGAAACCGAAAGTTTTTCCGATAAAGGCGGCTGGGTGATCGACCAACAGTTTATGGACTTGATGGGTTCGTCGTACCTGTTGGCACACGGCATGGGGCAACCCGTGAAAGATGCAGCTACCGAAATTGTTTTTCCCTGCAAGGGAACCTACCGTATGTTTGTCCGAACCTATAACTGGACATCGTCCTGGCTTGACGACAAAGGACCCGGCCAGTTCCAGGTAATGATCGATGGCAAATCTGTAGGAACCATCTTTGGTGACACTGGTAACGCCTGGTTTTGGCAAGACGGCGGCAAAATAACTATCAACAACAAAAAAGTACAGATCAAATTACATGATCTCACCGGTTTCGACGGACGTTGTGATGCTATTTATTTTACCCAGGACAGCACATTTGTTCCCCCATCTGAAATGACAGCACTAACTGCTTTCCGTTACAAACAAACCGGCATTAAGCCCAAGACCGGAGGCAAGTACGACCTGGCAGTGGTTGGCGGCGGTGTGACAGGTATTTGTACTGCAGTATCGGCAGCTCGTTTGGGTCTGAAAGTAGCATTGATACACGATCGTCCCGTTTGGGGCGGTAACAACAGCTCCGAAGTACGTGTACATCTTGGCGGGCGCATTGCATTAGAACCGTACCCTGAGCTGGGTGGTATCGTGAAGGAATTAAGTCCGGAAAAAGGCGGCAATGCCAAACCGGCCAGCCAGTATGAGGACGAAAAGAAAACAACACTGATCAATGGCGAACCCAATGTATCACCATTTATGAATTACCGGGCCTTTGCTGTTGAAATGGATGGTAACACCATCAAATCAGTCATTGCCAAACATATTGAAACAGGTGAAGAATTGGTATTCACAGCTCCTGTATTTGCCGATTGTACCGGCGATGGAACCATTGGTGTATTAGCTGGCGCCGATTTCGCGATGGGACGGGAATCAAAAACTGAATTTAGCGAACCCACTGCTCCAGACAAGGGAGATAAGATGACCATGGGTAGTTCTGTGCAATGGTATTCTGAAGAAAAGGATATGCCCGGTACTTTTCCCGTGTTCAAATATGGCATGGACTTCAACGAAGAAAACGTGCAAAAAGTTACCATGGGGGAATGGACGTGGGAAACCGGAATGAATTTCGATCAAATCACCGACTTCGAACGTATCCGCGATTATGGCCTGCTGGTCGTATATTCTAACTGGTCGTTCCTGAAAAACGAATACAGCGAAAAGGATAAGTATGCAAACCGCACGCTTGCCTGGGTAGCATACATATCTGGTAAACGTGAATCGCGACGGCTTTTGGGTGATCTTATTCTTAAAGAACAGGATATTACCGATTATGTGGCGTATCCCGACGGTACTGCCTCAACATCATGGAGTATTGACCTGCATTATCCCGACCCAAAGAATATCGAACAGTTTCCCGGACAGGAATTTAAATCCATTGCCGTGCATCAGAATATTTACCCCTACCCTATCCCCTATCGTTGCTTCTACTCACGCAATGTAGACAACCTGTTCATGGCTGGCCGTAACATCAGTGTAACACATGTTGCGCTGGGTACTGTTCGTGTGATGCGAACCACCGGCATGATGGGCGAAGTAGTAGGTATGGCTGCATCTTTATGCAAACAATACAATGTAAAACCACGCGGCATATACGAAAATCGCCTGGAAGATTTGAAAAACCTGATGAAGAAGGGCATTGGAAAGAAAGGAACAACTCCTTATCCCGACTATAATCTTGGTGGAACACTAAAAGAAAAGATAATCAGACAATAAAATTATGATGAAGTGGTCTGTAAAGTCGGGAAAAACCCCATTCACAACAATAACACACTGAAATACAGAATATAATACGGCCTTATCTGACACTGTCAGGTTCTACCGAACCCTGACAGGTCTTATGTCCAGACAAATCCTATCGGGTTTTGAAAACCTAGGATACGGACTTTGAAAAATCAAAGTTATCAATTTATTTTTTACACGTTACTAACCTGAATTGTTCATACTGGTTCGGAAAGAGCACGTTCGGCGGCATTTGTAATGCCGTCGCCTAACATTGTCGAA
Organism: Bacteroidales bacterium; assembly: GCA_031551645.1. GTDB lineage: Bacteria > Bacteroidota > Bacteroidia > Bacteroidales > UBA4181 > JAIRLS01. Next base: position 9,337 of record JAVBNI010000092.1, read on the forward strand.
CCTTTAGCTTGCTGCAAGGCAATTTTAAATTCGACGAAAATGAAGAGCGGCAATACAACTTAGTGAAGCGATCTCACCGTAAGGTAATTGGCTGCTCAACCCAGCGACGTATTCGAGTATGAATAATACAGGCTAAGTATTTCCTTTTGTATAGATGTAAAAATAGACAAAACGTTGCATCAAGCAACAAGAAAAATTCACGCAACTTATTTTCATCACACCATCATGATAATACCCATCAAGTACTTTCAAAGATTTTTTGTACCTTCGCCACCTTATTTACAAGTTGCACAATAAACATTTGGCACAAGTAAAAGTATGTTGAGGAGATATATCCCAGTGATTGTTTTTTGGATGTCTTTATGTCACGGTTTTGCCCAAACCAGCGTAATTGACAGCCTGAAAGCGGAATTGGGGAAAAAACACCACGATACGGTACGGGTAATGCTTTACAATACCCTTGCCCGGGAAATAGCCAACAAACAGGATGGTCAATACCTTTTGGCCGGCGCATATGCTGACAGTGGTTTACGATTGGCCAAAGAGCTGGATTATCTAAAAGGGAAAGCCGAATTATACCGTACCGAAGGAGCTGTCCGCTTCTTTACCCGCGAATTCGATCAAGCCATTGCTTATTACGACACGGCACATCAACTGAATACATTGTTGAATGACGAATCAACACAGGCATCTTTATTATATAACATAGCTATGATATATGACGATCAGGGTAAATATAGCCAGGCCCTGAACAACTATTTCATGGCTAATTCCATATGGGAACGCCTCAATATGCCGCACAGGCAAATACTGGCACATCGGTCAATCACCCAAATCTATACTGCCTTGGGCGACTATAATCTGGCTCTGCAGGAAGGACATAAAGTTATCGCACTGGCCCGGCAATTGAATGATACGATAAGAATCGCTTCCATGTACGATCAACTGGCACCTCTATACCTTAAATTGAAGGATACCGTAGCTGTTAAGGAATCATACAACACTTCCATACAATTATACCATCAAAAGAAGGACTATTTGAATGAAGCCCGGGTTACTCATAACTATGGAATGAACTTTTTCAAGCCTTCAGGTCGTTATAACGAAGCCAAATCGATGCTTCTGAAATCTTACAAATTCTATAGTCAACTGGCTCCAAACACCTCGGCAATACCCACTATCTTTCGTGGCCTCAGCGAAATATACCGTAGTATAGGACAAACAGACAGTATGCTTTATTATCAGAGTCAAATACTGCCGCTATCTTTTGCAACCAACGATCCGAAAACTATCAGTGAATCCTACAACTGGCTCGGCTACTGGGCTATGTATGATAAACAATTTGACAAGGCAGAGCAATATTATCAGAAAGCCTTGGATTCGAACCGAAAAATGGGAATAGCCAATATCAATAGGGATGCATGGAGCAATCTGAGTCGGATATATCAAAAACAGGGAAGGGAACAAATGGCCTATCAAGCGCTTCAAAAATACATTCGTATTAATGACTCAATAGCTGTTGCAGATATGGCCAAACAGATTGAGAATGTGGCCATGCAACAGGAAATAAAAGATAATCAGCAAAAATACAACCAACAATTGCAACAAAAAGCTGAAAAACAAAAAAACACCCTGAAACGCCGGCGTTTGATACTTTACATGATCATTTCGGCAACGGTTGTTTTGTCCGTATTGGTCACCAAGCTGGTTTTCAATTACCGCAAAGGAAAGCAAAATAACATATTGTTGCAGGAACAATACGAAGAAATCCTCCAGATACAGGAAGAGTTAAGGCAGTCAATGGACGAAATGAACACATATAAAGTCCATCTGGAAGAAATGGTACAACAACAGATCGATAGCCAGACCGATAAGGATATACAATTACATACGTTAAGCAATAACCTTTCCGGCGGGTTTATTTATCAAAAAGTATTTGCTCCCGGTGCTCCCGGAAAATATTCGTATGTAAGCGGTCAGGTTGAATCGCTGATGGGAATATCCGCAGCTACGCTTATCTCAGACTGTACAACATTGGAGTCTGTTATTGGCAAAAAAAGTTTTCGTACACTACAGATGATAGAGGAGGAATGTATGGAGAATATGACGCCGCTTCATGTAGAAAACCAAGTCATTCACAACGGAAAATCCCGTTGGTTGTCCAACCACGCCATGCCACATCGTAACCCTGATGGTATAATCATATTAGATGGTTTTGTGATTGATGTTACCGGGCAAAGAGAAATACAAACATTGTTGGAAGAAGCCAAAAACAGGGCCGAAGAATCCGACAGGCTCAAAACTGTATTCCTGGCCAACATGTCGCATGAGATACGCACCCCGATGAATGGCATTATGGGATTTTTGGGGTTCCTCGAACAGGAAGGCCTTCCGGAAAACAAACGACAACATTTTACACAAATCATCCGGGATAATGTCAATCAGCTACTACAGTTAATCGAAAATATCATCGATATATCAAAACTGGAAGCAAAACAGGTAGTTCTGATGCCCAGGCGTTTCCATCTGAACGAGCTGATGTCGGAACTTCAACATGCATACAGCCAGATAATCCCTTCCGGACAACCTGTAACGATCATTCTTGACGACAGCCATTTTCCTGACAATGACGAAATTGTAACAGACCGCGTACGATTAAGACAAGTGTTGGCCAACCTCATCGACAATGCCATCAAATATACTGAAAAGGGATATATTCGAATGGGTTATCAATTGTCCGGAAACCCCAAAGAATTATTGTTTTTTGTAGAAGATACGGGTATCGGAATACCTTCCAAACAGCAATCTGTCATTTTCGAATTATTCCGCCAGGGAGACAGCACCGAACTTCACCCGAAATATGGCGGAACCGGTTTGGGGTTGTCCATTTCCAGAGGTCTTGTCGAACACATGGGAGGACGTTTGTGGGTGGAATCGGAACTTGGTCAGGGAAGTACTTTTTATTTTACCATCAAAACCGGAAAGACTCCAAAAATGTTATAAATCTATTTTCTACAGATAGAAACCAATGCCATGTTAGGGTTATTTTGGATCAAGATAAAAAACATGTTGGGAAAGAGTATGCCCTAACGGGCAATTTAATTCTTCTTCATGTATGGTTCTATTGACATTTCTCCCCTAACGGGGAATTGTCATTACCGGAATTGTCCGTAGGACAACAATATCAATAGAAAAAATGTCCTCAATTAATAATTGCCCGTCAGGGCATAAACAAATGTAAAAATTTCATACCAATGATCCATCAACACAAAAAACTGACAGCATCAAATGATACTCGACGACACCAATACCTCCGTTAAACGAATAATATTTTGATAGACACCCGATATTCGAATAAAAAAAATTCGCGACGCCTTTCCAATCCGGTGCGCAAAGCAATCCGTCCGGCACTGAAAACAGCGATGTGGCTACTCAGCATTATGGTGCCGGTATCGTTCGTGGTAACCGTCCTGCAACATTGGGGCATCCTCGACACCATTGCACAAATACTGGAACCGGCCTGCCGGCTTGTCGGGTTACGCGGCGAAGCAGCATTGGTGTTAGTAACATCCGCACTCATGAACCTCTATTCGGGTATCGCTGTGATACAGTCCATTCCGTTTACTAGTCGCGAAATAACCATCATGGCCCTGATGGGATTACTTGCGCATAACCTGATCATCGAAACAGCCGTACAATCGAAAACCGGTTCATCGGCATTCCGGATGGTATGCCTGCGTATCGGGGGAGCTATCGTCGGAGGGTTGTTCCTTAACTGGGCGCTCCCCGTCGATAGCAATATCATCATGCACGGCATCAAAAGCGGACATCTGCCGTTTACCGAAGTAATGCAAAACTGGCTTGTGGGCACATTGATGCTCACCTTCAAACTGATCTGTATTGTTGTATCTTTAAATATCCTACAACGAATACTCGAAGAATATGGCATCATGGATATATTAGCCCGTTGGGTGGCTCCTATCCTCAGACCAATGGGACTCCCGGCCAATACAGCTTTCCTATGGATAGTGGCCAATGTGGTTGGTTTGGCTTACGGATCGGCGGTATTAATCGAACACCGTAAAAACAACAAAATATCAGCAGGTGATGCCGATTTGCTGAATCACCACATTGCCCTGTCGCATTCGCTGCTCGAAGACACTTCGCTGTTTCTTGCCATAGGCGTAGGATTGGGATGGATCACCCTCCCACGCATTGCGTTGGCAGCTATCGCCGTATGGACACTACGCCTATTCAGACATGTTTCAAAACGCCGTCAAACTCCTGTCGCCGAGAATACCTTAACCATTCCGGAAAACGGAACACAATAATTTCCTGACACGGATAAACGAATACTGGCAGGATAAAAAATCCGGCAATTCCGAATCTTTTTATTTACCGGGAATATTTTGTTTTATAGTATCCGCCTCCACAACTTACGCTACCACTCCCCAAACAATCATTTTCTAATGGTCCTTCTCCCTGGGCCAAAGCTTCCATATTGGTCAGGATAAAATTTCTATCTGCCTTTGCATCATATTTCACGTTTGTCCTTATGGTAATTAAGCCGGCCAACGGGACAAACAACAACCCTACGATCCAAAATTTCATTTTTTTCATTTCCTTAATGTGTGTTTATGGGTTACCTGTTAAATGACAAAGATACTGAAAACAATAGAAACTTTCACTCTATACCCAGATTTATTTTACCCTTTTTTGATGAATTATTGTGATATATGTTCTTATATTTCCTTGCTGCTCTATTTTATATCATTTCTTGATATTCTAATACCAACAAACTAATAATTAAAAATTTAAACACATAGTATAATGTTGAAAATATACATATTATTTATTTGCCTGTTGAATCATGTATGGGTTCTTTATGTAAATTTGCCGTTACTTTTGATTAAACCATTATAACATGATGCACATAGGACATATAAAATGCTTGGGAGTGGCTGCTTTGATTGCGATCCTGATTGTTTTGATTGTTTCAATAGAAGGAATGTACCGTTCCTCTATGAACGATTATCTGAGAACTACGGATAAATGCCTGTCACAAGCGGGTGATGAAGAATTACGAATGCGTATAGTTTCACTTGGGGATAAATTTAAGACATGGTTTGTTCCCTATACTGATACTTCCGCTTACGTTAACAAAACGATTGAGATGGAAGATACGATTATTCATATACGTATTAGAAAGGACGATCCTACTTCTACTACCAAAGTAAGGCAATTCTACTTTCATCTGGCCGATTGGCCTTTAAAAATAGCGGATGTGGATAGTCTTTTCAGGGGTTACATGGCTGAAAACTCCTTGCCTGTCAAAACAAGTTATGTAGAATTTCTCGATCTGAAAAAAAACATCCTTATCGACAGCAATATACCGGAAACTAAGTTATCAGGCTACATTGCTTCGAACATCGATACCTTAGACATAATGAAAACTCTCGGAATAAAGGCTTACACAAAAACACCTATTTTTGTAATCCTGCGTCCCGTGATGACAACGCTTATCCTATTGGCTGTTTTCGCCGTCATTGCCATCGCTTGCATCGTCAAGCTGATGGTGGATATTTTGAAACTTCGCCAACAAGGGTTCAGGATATTGCATAGCATGGCCAAACAAACCCAACACTCATTGAATCGGGCTGCAGGAGAAATAAACGAAGCTGCGGAGGAGATGATAGGTCTTGAATTGATCGAAGAAGCCGAGAAATTTAAAGCAATCTATGACCGGCTATGTGATGCCTCCAATCAAAACCGGATGTTGGAGTTGCTTATGGACAACGATATTGGCAAATTGGATTTTTGCGAAACACCCGTGGAACTTGAACCCTTGTTTTATGGACTACAGGATAAATATGAGCACACCGCCCATAAAAAAGTAACGGTAACGGTAAACGTTGCACCTGATCTTGTCCTGTATATCGACGAGGCTTTTTTTATCAGCATGATGGAGGAATTACTGGTAAATGCCGTTAAGTTTTCGGAAAAGAGTGTCATGATTGATCTTCTTGCCACACAGGATGCCAAAGACACAGTAATCACAGTGCGCAATACTGGTTGGGGAATACACCCGGACGAAATAGAAAAAGTCTTTGATCCTTCCTACAAAGGTCTTTTACATGACCAGTTCCTGCCCGACGAAATGGAAGGGCGTGGCGTAGGCTTAACTTATATACAATCGCTGATGCATTCTTTTGGCGGCAAAGTATCCATTCAAAGTGAACAAAATGCATTTACCGAGGTTAAACTTATATTCCCGCTCACCGATGACAGGAAAAAAGCGATCCTTGCATATAAGCTCATCTATCGGAAGATGACTTCATTAAATTAATTTCTGTAAGGCTATTCGCAGATATTTGTTACATGATGGCGGCCAACAAAGTGTAAAAATGGAATTTAAGCCTAACAAAATATTGAGTCTTTTCTCAAAACGTTCTTCAGCAGATAAAAGTACCGGGAAAGAGTTGCAGGAGATGCTTTTGAAGGCAAAAGAACTCAATAAACAACTAAATACGTCACCTGAAATTGAAGAATGGTCGTATAAAATCATCAAAAATAACTTTATCAAAAACCAAAGTAAAACATCTTCCGGGAAACAGTCATCTTTATTTGGGGGAAAGAAAATAACATAAAAACCGATCAGACAGCCATCAAGGCTCTGCGATGCTAAGGTTTTCTTCGAGTCTTTGCATCTTCGTGACAAATTTTCATTGATTTTCAATGCAAGATAGTAAGGAATGCGCCCAAAATAAAATTCCCATTTCCAATTATTTCATGTTATCTTTGTTCAGCAACTTAACCAATGAAATTCCAGACATGAAAAACTTTTATTCGTTAGAGATTGAATCTCAGATGCGTCATTTTTTT
>JAVBNI010000095.1:0-12200 GCA_031551645.1 Bacteroidales bacterium
CAACCTACGTCATTGTAACAGAAGGTTGACTGCGTTGCTCCCTTCGGGGGTGCGTAACATGCGGAATGGAGACATCTTTTTGGGTAAAACATAATAAATTCCTTAAGGAAACGACATTGATTTATATAATCTCCTGTCCCATCATAATTACCTTGTCAGGTTCACCCGAACTGTCCATTACCGGCGAGTACATGTACCAGATGTGCTTCATGCCTTCGGCGGTTAACCGCTCGCCTTCGCCTTTGAGGATGATGCCGTCAAGCATCTCGTTCCAGTTTCTGGTGAATAATTCTATTTCTTCGGGCGGCATATTGTCGGTTATTTTGGTGCCAAGCAACTGTTCGCGCGGTACTCCGTGAAATCTGACAGCAGAATTGTTAATATCTATCAATTTCATATCAATATCGTAGGTGATACGTAAAAATTCTTTGTCGATTGACCCAATCACCGCATTCAGTTCAGCCCTCTCTCCATTAACCAGTTTGTGCATCCGTTGCAGTTCAATTTCCCGGCGATGTGATTCTTCATGGGCTTCATTTGCACTTTTCAAGGCCTCATTAAGCTTCTCTTCCCGCATGCGGAGTTCTTCCTGCGTAGCCTGCATCTCCTCCATGTTCTGTCGAAGCTCCTCTTCCTGATTTACTAATTCTTCGGTCTGCAATTTCGATTGTTCGAGCAGACGTTGCGTCCTGATGGTCGTTTTTACCGAAGAAACAGTAGAAGCAACGCTTTCAGCCAGTTTATCGATAAATTCTTTCACATGGGGCTCGAACGCTTTGAAAGCTGCAATTTCGATGACACCGTATACTTCGTCATTCATCACAAGTGGAACAATGAGCAATGCTCTTGGAGTTTCGTCGCCAAGCCCCGATGTTATGTGAATATAATCCTTGGGAATATCTGTCATGTAAATACTCTGGCGTTCCAGAAAACAAGTCCCCACCAATCCCTCTCCGGGTTCGATTTCTTTCTGAAGATATTTGCGGCGTTCGTATGCGTAACAGGCTTTCAGTTCAAGCACGGGGTGTGTGGTATCGTTGAGGATAAAAATACCGCCCTGGTTGGCCCCGATGTATTTCACCAGATTGCTGATGATCGCATGGCAAAAATTTTCGATATGATCGTTGTTGGAACGCAGCAGTTCGGCAAACCTGGCCAGTCCTACGGATACCCAGTTGCGCCGTTCATCTTCCTCCTGCCGTTTCTGTTTCTCTTCGTCGGCCGCCTTGAGGTTGTCGCGCATTTGAAGCATCGCTTTACCCAATGCGTCGTCGTCGCCAAGCAGTTGATAATCGACATCCAGATTTCCCCGGCCTATGTTTTCGGCAAAAGCGACGATTGCATTTAACGACGCGGAAAGTTCGTTCATGTGGCTGAACATGTCCGTTATTTCATTTTTACGGCTGTCGGTTTCAAACGTCGTTTTTACATCTCCGCGCGACAAACGTTCCACGCTCCCGCTTACTTCAGAAATTGGTTTACGGATATACCTTGCCATCAGAAAAAAGATTCCCCAACAGATGCCTACTCCAACCGGTATTGCCCAAGTAAAGTGTATGAACCCGTACTTAACGCTGACAATGCCAACTGCCACGGAGTATACGATGATACCCGATATAAGCAACACAAGATTGCGAACCACACTGTGGCGAAAAACGTATAAGGCAGCCACAACATTGGCTATTCCCAGTATACCAATGATCATTAATGATACTGTATGTGTATTGGTTAGCATAAATTTTATGTTAGGTTTTATATTGCTGAAATAACATAACACTTATGTTAAACGAAATTTTATGAAAAAGGTTACAAAAATCTTTGTTTTTATTTGATTACAAAACACATTTTCTAATGGATACCATGTAGATTAAGTGACCAACGGACAAACAAAGCCGTGGAACGAAGTAGTGAACCGGTTCTTTCACAATTTCGAATCTGTTGACAAATGGGGAAAATTACTTGAGATACTAGATTTTATCAATGATCTCCCACTTCCTGAAATAGTTTTTACCAAATGTTCGAAATCTTTTGTTTTCCGCAAAGGTGCATATCCTTTCCATCCGTCAGTAATCACAGTTCTCTGAATTTGAAATCGGCGTTTCGATCAAGCAATGGTTGTTTGTATATAAATTCCTCTTCAAAATCAGTTTCCCAAGGGAGTTTGTTATTGCAATCCATCCAAACAAATTGAAGATCAGGGAAATCTTCTGTGTTATAATAGTCAATTGCTGTTCCAAAGTAATCAACTATGTTTCTTTTGTCTGCCGTTAAAATATGGCCTTGCTATTTTTTAAAATATTGTTGTATGTTCTATCAGGTTCAATTGTCTGTCCTCTTTTAACTAAGTCCGCTACATCATTGATTATTCTATGAGAAACTCGGTTCGGCAAACCAAAACAAATTATTTCGGGATGATGATACTCCTCCCATAAGCCGATACTATAAGCAAAAGAGGGCAAATAGTCCGTTCCTTCAACTATAATTACCGAAAGACCGACGTTTTACCGGACATTTTTGTTTTTGATAAATCATCATTACTTTTGTCTTTTGTTTATACCACCTTTGAGGTAAGAACAATAAAAACGAAATACTTGTACATCGCAAAGACAATATATTGAAAATTGTTAAATAAGATATGGCCCAGCCCAAAAACACAAAAAGCACATCTCCCATACTGAATATGTTACGAAAGATATTCGACAATTATATTGTTAAGAATATCATCATATTATTGATTGTTTGTTTTTTTATTTTCTACGGTTCGTTGGTTATTTTGCGGCATTATACCCATCATGGGGAGGCGTTATCGGTTCCCGATGTCACAGGGTTGACAGAGGGAGAAGCCGGTAAGGTATTGGAAACAAAAAAAATGCGTTGGCAGGTGATTGATTCAGTATATGTCACTACCACAAAGCCTGGTACCGTCGTCAGCCAGAATCCTGAACCAAATTCCAAAGTCAAGGAAAAACGGAACATCTTTCTTACCATTAATGCCAAGATGCCTGAGAAAGTGAAAATGCCGGATGTTGTCGGTGTGTCGCTCAGGCAAGCTACCAGTATTCTTGGATCGCAGGGATTAAATATTGGCAAGAGAACTTATGTCCCGGATATTGCCAAAGACAATGTTCTGAAACAACTTTATAAAGGAAAAGAGATCCGGAAAGGGACAGAAATCGTGAAAGGTTCGGAGATCGAACTGATCTTGGGCCGCGGGTTAAGCGATGAACGGACAGCTATTCCCACTCTTGTGGGATTGACGCTTGCTGATGCACGTGATTACCTGACAAAATATTCTTTAAATACCGGTCTTATTTTTTACGATAATTCGGTTAGTACAAGCGCTGATTCGGTTAAAGCATTTGTGTGGAAACAAAAGCCGGAACCTGATATCGATGCAACGCTCCAACTTGGTTCGGCTATTGATATCTGGTTGACGGTAGATGAAAGTAAGACTCCCGGTGAGGGTAAGGCGGAAGATAATAAATGAAAAGAAGTATCATCGGCATATTGGTGTTGGTTCATGGTGTCTTGTTGTGGGGGCAAGCTCCCATGACGGTTCCGCTTGACCATAATCCTGTGTTGCAACAGGAGAAATCGATGCGGGTTATGACAAAGCGGGCGCCATTGTCTGTCGACCCTATCAGCTTACCTTTTCTCGATGATTTTTCATATTATCCATATTCTCCATATCCCGACCCATCCTTATGGATGGATGATCGCTGTGTTTTTGTGAACAATGATTTTCCACGTCAGCCCCGTTCAAATGGTGTTGCGACTTTCGATGCCCTGGATGCGGAAGGAAGCGTCTACAAAAACAGTGCAGCATCGTTTTATGCCGATTCGCTTACTTCCCGCCCGATTGATTTGGGTGGGACAGGTATGGACAATGTCTACCTGAGTTTTTTTTATCAACCGCAAGGTTATGGCGATAGTCCCGAAACAGGCGATTCATTGATTCTCCAGTTCAGATCGCAAGACTCAAAAAAATGGCGTAAAGTATGGAGTGTTCCGGGAACCACTGTGCATTCATTTAAGCAAGTGATGATTGCCTTATCGCAAGAAAATCTTTACAAGGGATTTCAGTTCCGGTTTATCAATATTGTCAGCCTTGACCCGGATAAATCCAATCTTGGCAGGAAGGGGAATGTTGACCAATGGCATATTGATTATATCCGTATGGATAAAGACAGGAACGAAAATGATACGGCAATGGTTGATGTGGCCATGATTGCTCCGATTAAATCATTGATCAAGGGTTACCAATCGATCCCATGGGAACAATTCAAGATTGCGTATGCATCACGGTTGGAACCGCAAATCAGTATTACTTACCGGAACAATGACAATAAGGGATACCTGGTGACAAGGTTATTCGAAGTCACCGATGTATATAATCATCAAACGACGCCCATTGGGAATGGCGGAGCGGAAAATATTCGTGCAGGCCAGATTATTACCTATAATGAAGATGCATTGAATCCGTTTGATTCCCCTTCACGTGATTCGGCCTTGTTTGAATTGAAAGGTTACCTGAAAACGGACGATTATGATCGGAAAGAAAATGATACGGTGCATTTTTACCAGGTTTTCAAGAATTATTTTGCGCGTGACGATGGCATTCCTGAAAGCGGGTACGGATACGAGGGGATCAATGTGTCAGGTTCAGCAATAGCTTGTCGTTACGAAACATTCATGCCGGATACCTTACGAGCGATACAATTGTTTTTTAATTCGGTGAGCGGCGACGTTACTTCCAAATACGGCTTTCAAATAGCCGTCTGGAAGGATGACAACGGACGTCCGGGTGATCCAATGTATCTTTCTTCGCAGGAATATTCGCCGGAAAAAACGGGTTGTTTCACCACTTACATGCTTGAAAAACCTTTGTATGTGACTAAGTATTATTGGATTGGTTGGAAGCAGACTACCAATGGATTCTTGAATGTCGGATTAGATCTGAATTACAATGATAAAGGTAATCTTTGGTACAACAGTTCCGGTTTTTGGCAGCAGGATGCCAGTAATGGCACCTTGATGATCCGTCCGATGGTTGGCAAACGTTCCGATTTTCCCACTTCGTCGTCTTCTGATATTGAAATTTTTGAGAAGAACACGCTCATAGTGCATCCCAATCCCGCCTCGGAATACATCCGTGTTAAGGTGGAAAATACCGAACAATTCAAGACTTCGGAATATAATATAGAGATATATGATCGGACAGGACGTTTACGCTATTGGGGCGTATTTAGTGAGGAATATATCGATGTAAGCGGGTTTGAACAGGGTTTGTACATACTACGGTTAGTCCCCAAGAAAACGGGACGCACACACATACAAAAAATATTGATCAGCCGTTGAAGCAGAACGGTTTTCTCAAAAGAAAATCTTTTTATCGTACCCTTGGATAGAATGCATTTTCGATATGTTCTATACGAGCGTCTTTATTTAACGTAATGGCAATGATGTCAAAGCGGGTTTCCATATCCAGGTCTTTTTGCTGGATGTAGGCATTAGCTGCTTTTATCAACAGGTTTTGCTTGTTGCGGTTTACAGCAATATGAGGTTCTGCAAGCGGATTGCCGGTACGACATTTGACTTCCACAATCACCAGTTCATCTCCTTTTGTGGCAATAATATCGATTTCCTGATGGTGATTATACCAGTTTCGCTCAAGGATGGTATAACCGTTTTCTTTAAGGTGTTCTACTGCGATATTTTCACCTTGCCGTCCAGTTTCGGTGGGTGTGGCTGTCATTTTATTTCCGATTCAGTACGGACGTTCCATTGGTCACAATGGAATTGGTATAGGATTTCGGGTTGTCCGCTGATCGCCACACTTGAAACTCCATTTTCGGCAGTTTTGCAATTCATCGAAAAATAAACCATTCCATCAATTACCTCACCGTTCACTCCTGTGTACATTCCTAATATAGTATTGGTATAATTCAAATCTGGATTTTCGCGTAAAATACCTTTCATGGTGGAAACGTAGGTCCAGGTATCGTCAGTGGGGCTGATGGTTTCGCCGCCGTCAATACGAGTGTATTTGCCATTGGTTATATCGGCCGTTATTAATTTCAGGTTGTTTTCCTGATTATATATGGCCGCACCGGTAAGCGTGTAGTCATAATGATCGTTTGTGTCACCTTCAACCGGTTTGTAAGTAAACGAACAACTTCCTGTGATTCGTTGCTGGTTGATGGAAAGATTGGATAGGGTGACTCTTGCTATTTGATTGGCCTTCCGGTAAACATTTTTGTCGGTTATTGATATGGTCATGCTTCCCGAAACAACGGCAGTTCCCTCCGTTAATATATTATATGCATTATAATCGATTGTGATGACAGGTTTGTTACCTTCAGTTTCGCTGAAGGTAATTGTTTTAGACGCCGATCCGTCGTGATAACTGATTGGCGTGGTCGAATATTCTTTGCTGTTCACTTGCGCCCATGCGTCTTCAGCTTCACTAAATATGTAATGAAAATATAAGGTAGCCGCTGCATTGTCGGTTACTATATCATAAACCGGATCATCAGTCGTTTCTTTTTTACAACAACATAGTGATAATGCGACAAATACTAATAGGACAATATTTTTAAATTTCATTTGATTCATTTCTAATTATTGAATATTTTTCTACTTAAGTATACGAAAAATAATCTACAAAGTTTCTTCGGCTTGCTCGAAAGAAAATTTTGAACAGCTCTCTTTCGAGTTTTTATGTGAAACGTACTGATAATCAAGTGGCGTTGTTCCAAAAATGACCAATTTGTGAAATTATTTGGACAGGTATGCTAATCATTGATAAATTACAAAGTAAATTTTCATTTTCGAATTATTGGAGAAGTTACAAGAAATTTCTTCCCGGAGACAATATTGTCAAACAAAACTAGAGGTTTTGGGATGAAGTGATTATGTCAATAAGGTAGAATATTATTTGAATGTAATTATACAAAAAAGGCAAGTATTATAACAAGGTAGAGAGGTTATTGTTTATATCGAATAATAAATTTCCTATAAAAATAGGAAAAATTTCTGGTGAAATATCTGATTCTAAATTGTAACATTATAGTCTAGTATTACCATATTTTCATAGTGAAAAATGGCATAATATTTGTGCATAATATAATAAAGAAAATAAGACCAAATAAATTTGGTTAAACACACAGTTTGTCCTTTTTAACTCTTTAGCTGCCATCAATATAAACTTGTGTGTTGATTCTGATATGGTTAATGTTTAATAAAGTAAAATTAATGATATAACTTTTAAAAATCAGCCATATGAAATTAAAATTAATTTTATTAATTATTTTCTGTACGTTAAAAGTTTACGCTCAAACCACTTCTTCTACAATAAGCGTATACAATACAGCTAAATGCAATGACCTAATTTTTCCCGGAATGACATTGAATAATGGTAATTATGAACTGCAGCCACATCCTGGTCAGATGCAGTTAGGTTATGTCTCTAATGGAAATAAGCTTTCTAGAGGTTATTGCGAATTTGATTTGCAATCAGCAAATATACCACAAAACGCAACGATTACTAAAGCAGTATTAATCGGAAAATTGTACACTGCTTCTAGTGTGCCTGCAATAATTATTGTGCATAGACAGGATAATCAGTTGTCTTGTTCTAATGTTAATCAAACTGGCTGGAATTATCTTGCTGGTGGTACGCCTGCGGCGAGTTTACCTTTTGTGGGTGTAAATGAGACCGAACGATTTAATGTTTTATCTTTGGTTAACCTTAAACGAAATGGTAAATTAATTTTAAGTTTTAAAGATACAGACGAAACAACTCATAATATGAGTTTTTATTTGGAAAGACTTGAGATTACATATGAAGTAGTGGCAGGAAAGCCACCTGCTCCAACTAATTTACGTGCTAGCAGGGTATTGTCAACGAGTTGTGAACTAAAGTGGGATATACAACTGGAAAGTGGATCGTCGTATCTCTTTTTTGCGTATAGCGATAACCCTAATGCTGAAGGATGGAGTGTTGGAAGTAGAATAGTTGTCAGAGACTTGCAGCCGTCCACCATATACAATTTTTATGTCATAGTCCTTAATACCACTACTAATATGATATCTGAAAGGAGTAATACAATACAAGTTACTACACTTCCCCCGATTAGCATCACGGGTCCCGATATGGCTCTTTATTACGGAGGTAATGCTGCAAGTAGCTTTACCTTGAACAACGCGCCAGCGGAGACTATAACTTGGACTGTAACAGGTCCCCAGTTTTCTTTTAGTGTTTCGGATGTAACGACTACAACCACCCCGTTTACTTCTCCAACTGTTCGTGTTTACAGGAGAGGGACTACCGCTGCCGATCCTGGAACACTCAGGGCTATAGTTGCTTCAGAAATTGTTGCCACCAAAACCATCATACCCTGTCCCCCTTTAATGTTTTATACAAGTAGTATTCGTACTAATAAAGCACCGGATAATTATTATCAAATTCCATTAACATCACCGAGTGGGGTGTTACAAGATTATCTTAATTTTTATTATTGGAAATGGTATGTGCATGAGGCCAGCGGTTGGAAAGAGCAGCTGTATGCGGAAACATCAGGCTCGCCTCCTTCATCGGCTTCAATATATATTAACGGGAGTACAGTCTATTATGGGGACGTGTATGTAGAGATTAAATGCGTGGGTACAAATAATTCGACCGGGCAAACCCATACGGCTTACGCAGAGATAAAATGTAATGACTGTGAGTTTGACGGTTACTCAGCCAAGAGTTCAAGTCTTGTATACCCCAATCCTGTTTCGGATGTCCTAAATGTCGATCTAGAGTTGGCCACTTCGTCGGGGGCCTTGGAATCGGTTGCCAACGGCGTACAACTGAAACAGGAATCAACTTACGACGTCCGCCTGTACGATAGGCAAGGTAATCTGTTGCGCCATGCAATAGCCAAAGGTGGCAATGTGGAATTCAATGTGCAAAGTTTGTCTAACGGCGTTTATTTTCTGCACATCTACGATGGCATCAGTGAAAAACCAAAAATGCAACAGATTGTAGTAGAGCATTGATTAATGAAATATAAGGGCTATCCAAAACTTTTTGGATGATACTTATTTACCGTTGTTTATTTTGGTAAAACAGGGAGTGAAGGAATGTGTATTCTCATGCATTTTTCTGGTGAATAAACTCGTTGGTTTAGCCTACATGTGTAAGGGCTTGCCGTTGCAGTATGGTTTTCACGGAATCGATGATACCGTCTGCATCGTAACCACATTCCCGATAAAGTTCCTGTACTGTGCCGTGTGCAACAAACCGATCGGGTATACCGAGCCGTTTCACTTGAACGGAATAACCATGATCGTTGCTGAATTCCATGACACTACTTCCTAATCCGCCAAGAATAGCGCCGTCTTCCACGGTGATTAATTGTTTGTGCTTGCGGCAGATGAAATGCAATAAATCTTCGTCGATGGGTTTCAGGAAACGCATGTCGTAATGTGCAGCCTGTATACCCTCGTCTTCTAATCTTTGGCAAGCTTCGATCACCATGTTTCCTGCAGTCCCTATACTTACAATAGCAATATCATCGCCTTCACGGATAATACGTCCTTTTCCGACAGGTATTATCCGGAACGGTTCTTCCCATTCGGGATTGACGCCACGTCCCTTGGGATATCGTATAGCAAACGGACCGTATTTTCCAGCTTGGGCGGTATACATGAGGTGGCGCAGTTCTGTTTCATCCATTGGCGCGGAAATGATCATATTGGGAATGCACCGCAGATAAGCCATATCGTAGGCGCCGTGATGTGTAGCCCCGTCTTCGCCTGTCAATCCTGCACGATCGATACACAGGATCACCGGCAGGTTCTGTAATGCTACATCGTGGATTACTTGATCGTAACCACGTTGCAGAAATGACGAATAAATATTACAAAAAGGGATCATCCCCTGTACTGCCAAACCTGCTGAAAAAGTGACGGCATGTTGTTCGGCTATGCCCACGTCAAAAAAACGGTCGGGGAAGCGCTTCATCAAATGATGCATCGAACATCCGGTAGACATGGCCGGAGTGATACCGACAATGCGTTCGTTCATTTCGGCCAGTTGCGTTAGGGTGTGTCCGAATACTTCCTGGTAAAGCGGAGGTTGTGGCTTGTCGGTCGAAATACGGATCAACTCTCCCGTTTCTTTATTGAATAATCCGGGCGCGTGCCAACGGGTTTGATCTTTTTCTGCAAATTCGTATCCTTTGCCTTTGGTTGTTACTACGTGCAATAGTTTGGGACCGTTAATGCGCTTCATATCATTGAGCACACGGACAAGATATCCAATGTCATGTCCATCGACAGGCCCGAAATAGCGAAATCCAAGCGCTTCAAAAAGATTGCCCTGCTTCATCAACATGGCCTTAATCCCTCGTTCGATTTGTTGCACCAGCCGTCGCGAACGAGTGTGTTTACCCATGACATCCCAGACTTCCTTTTTGATTTTATTGTAGGTATACGAAGTGGTGATATCGATAAGATATTCTTTCAGTGCCCCCACATTCGGGTCAATCGCCATATTGTTGTCATTCAGGACGACTAACATGTTTGTGCGGGCAGCCCCGGCATGGTTGAGGGCTTCGAAAGCCATACCGCCGGTTAAGGAACCGTCGCCGATTATAGCAACGATCTGGCGTTTGTCATTTTGTAATTTCGCCGCAGTTGCCATGCCCACTGCGGCTGATATGGATGTGGACGAATGTCCCACTCCGAAAGCGTCATATTCGCTTTCCGCCAGATTGGGATACCCGCTTAATCCCCCATATTTACGGTTGGTATAAAAAAGATCTTTCCGTCCGGTCAGGATTTTATGTGTATATGCCTGGTGACCTACGTCCCAGATAATCTTATCTTCAGGAGCGTTGAATACATGGTGAAGCGCGATAGTCAGTTCCACAACACCCAAGTTAGCGCCAAGGTGTCCCGGGTTATGGCTGATAGCATCAATAATGAATTGCCTGATTTGAGACGACAGCACGGCCATTTCTTCTGTTGTCAGACCTTTCAGGTCAGAAGGAAAATTAATCTGGTCAAGCAGATTGATATTGTTCATTACGCGCTTCCTATCAAATAAAAAGCAAAGATACAGCTATTATTGATTATAAAAACAAGAATGTGTCCGATGCTTTTTAGTAGTATTTATGAACAAGAATCTTATGGTTATTTTCTCTTCTACATTTGGATACAAAATCTACTCTGCCGATGATTGGAAAAATCATTGCTTATCTCGGCGGCCCGCAACAACAAAAGAATTTCAAAAAAGCAGATGTAAAACGCGCCAAAAACTATGATGTGGGTGGTATCATGGAACGATTCGTGGCGGATGTGGGACTAAAACACTAAACTTTTATGCATCGCCGTACGCTACACCCTGTAAGGTGTAGTTGTTTAAGCTTGATTTTCTGCCTGTTCGTCCAGTCAGGTGTTATTTGTCATTAACCACTTATCATTAACCATTACTTAACCTGCCATACAGATTATTTGGCACACAATTTGAATTTTCCGGGAACCGGATAAACGCAATGGTTGTTTTTATACTTTTGCGCCGTCAAAAATCAATGTACATGAAAACATTCGCCACCGTCGGGCTTTTGGTCGTTTCCAATGTATTCATGACCTTCGCTTGGTATGGGCATTTGAAATTTAAAGAGATGAACTGGTTTAGCAGTTGGGGGTTGCCTGCCATCATTCTTCTCAGTTGGGGGATTGCTCTGTTTGAATATTGTTTCCAGGTTCCGGCCAATCGTGTTGGTTTTGCCGGTAACGGAGGCCCTTTCAATCTATGGCAACTCAAAGTGATGCAGGAAGTGATTACGCTTGTTATCTTTACTCTTTTTACCACTCTTCTTTTCAAGAACGAAACATTCCGCTTGAATCATCTTATAGGGTTCGTATTCCTGGTTCTGGCCGTATACTTCATCTTCAAGAAATAATAAACAGATCATCCTTGGTTAAGGATGGATTATTATTTTCCTCTGACAGGGTCTATTGACCACTGTTAGGAAACATAGCCCTGTCAGCGGTCTTGACCCTGATATAATCGCAAATTCAAATTGTCCCAATTTTCAATTCAAATTGTACAAAATTAAAACAATTTCAACTGTTTAGCGCTTCTGCCCGAATAATTCATCGTCAGTACTTCGGTTTTGTAGCCGCCGCCTGCTGCACGAGGCATG
>JAVBNI010000234.1:0-4195 GCA_031551645.1 Bacteroidales bacterium
TGGGTTGAGCACCCGAATCAATACCGCGATGAACCCGATCAGGAAACCGTAAATCCATTTGCCCGTGTCGGTGTGCGAACCCGATACCGGGTCGGTTGCCATGAAAACCGCGCCGAACGCGAAACCGCCCATCACGTAATGGTAGTAGAACGGCATTTCCATATAAGGATTAGCCCCCCAGAGATTGAATAGTAATCCCATCACAGCGCCGCCGGCAAACACCGAGAACATCACGCGAAAACTGGCTACACCCGTGAAAATCAATATTACTGCCCCAATCAAGATCGCCAGCGTCGATGTTTCTCCGATACTTCCTGGGATCAATCCCAGAAACATATCCTGCAATGAAGCCGTTACCGGTTGACCTGACGCAGCTTCGGCCAATGGCGTCGCACCACTGAATCCATCCACTAATTTCACTCCTTCATCTCTGATACCCGACACCCAGACCTTGTCGCCAGACATCTCCGTTGGGTAAGCAAAAAACAGGAATGCACGCGTTACCAATGCCGGGTTCCAGATATTCATACCTGTGCCGCCAAATATTTCCTTGGCAAACACCACTGAGAAAGCCGTAGCCACAGCCACCATCCACAGCGGTACGCCAACCGGCATCACCAACGGAATCAACATCCCCGACACCAGGAAACCTTCATTTACCTCGTGTCCGCGGACCTGTGCCACGCCAAACTCAATACCCAAACCCACAACATACGACACCACAACGATCGGGAATATCTTGCAGAAACCAAACCAGAAATTTTCCCATAGCGTACGGGTAATACCCAACGCTTCGGAATTTTGGTAACCCGCATTCCACATCCCGAACAACAGAGCCGGCAACAGTGCAATAATCACCACGCTCATGGTACGTTTGAGATCCGACGCGTCACGGATATGAGTACCTTTCCGTGTAACAGTGTTGGGCACAAACAAAAACGTCGAAAAAGCATCGTAAGTCGAATGTAATTTTTCGAACTTACCGCCTTTCTCGAAATTCGGTTTTATTTTGTCTAAATATCTCCTTAACGGATTCATTTTTAAAAGTATTTATTTGATTTAAGCTCCCTAAATCCCCCCGGTGGGGGACTTTCGGTCCGTTCTCCCCTCTCTTTGGGAGAGGGGGACGGGAGAGAGGCTTCTTTTAGCTCATTTCTTTGATCATCATATCAATGCCGTCCCTGATGATGGCTTGCACATCGGTTTTAGAGGTACAGACAAATTCACAGAGTGCAAAATCTTCTTCGGCCACTTCGTAAATGCCTAATTGCTCCATTTTTTCGATTTCGCCGGCAAGTATCGCCTTCACCAAATGTTCAGGGTAAATATCCATTGGGAAAACCTTTTCATATTGTCCGGTCATCACCAATGCACGATGTCCGCCATGCATATTGGTGTCCAAATCGAACTCCTTACTGGGTGTCAGCCATGAGAAGAATGTACGGCCTGCGCTGTATTTACCGAAGCCCGGCATTGCCCAACCCAAAAATTCATAATGATCTCCTTCGGGAATAACCGTCACCTGGCTGTCATAAAATCCGAGGTAGCCGTCTGAAGCTACCCGTGTACCTGTTAATACATTTCCACTGATATGACGCGCATGATCAACTTTGATATTATCGGCAAAAGCTGTCATACAACAACCTCCTGTTACTTTATAATATCGAGGAGTGTTGACTTCCGAGCCGCACAATACAACGGTTTTTGACACATCATATATCGCTTTGCCCATCAATCGACCGATTATTGATACATCCTGCGGGTTAACATACCATACAATGTCGCCTTTATTAATAGGATCAACATGGTGGATCTGCACACCTACATTACCGGATGGGTGCGGACCTGAAAACTCATGAATTTCAACATTTTTTGCTTTCGTAAAAGTAGCTGCCGGCGGGTAATCCGAATGTACACTGAGGTGTACCTTACCTGAAGTCAATTTAGCCAATGTATCGATACCTACTTGAAAATCAGGATCGATATTTTGGAAAATGTAATCATAATCAGGAGCAAGCGGCGCAGAGTCAAAACACGATATGAAAATCGACTTTGGCGTGTCCTGCGGATTGGCAATGATGGCATACGGACGCTGCCTGATAAACGGCCAGACGCCGCCTGCCAGCAAATATTCGACAATTGCCTCTTTGGTAAGATTGGCCGGTTGGATTTTCGAAAAATCTTCCGAAACCTCTTTCCCATCGGCTTTCACCACCACTTCAAGGATACGGCGCTTTTCCCCGCGTACCACTGCTTCAACGGTTCCGCTTACCGGCGATGCAAACAATATCTCGGGGCGGTTCTTATCCATGAACAAAGCTGTTCCGGCTTTCACCGTGTCACCTTCCTTCACCAGCATTTTAGGGATCAATCCCGGAAAATCGATCGGTTTGACAGCATACTTGTCCGATGCATTTGCTTTGACAAGTATCTTTTCGGCCTTTCCTTTTAGCCTAATATTCAGACCCTTTCTTATTTTAATCACTTTTGACATAAACCACAGGATTGGTTATTTTTAAGAAAGTGCAAAAGTAGTATTGTAATTATCAAAAATCAAAAATTTGAGGAAATATATTTTTGAATTCTTTATTTCATACAGGCTAACATTTTGTTTAAAAAAATAAGACAATTTTATAATCTGTAAAAAGATCGAATTGTTTTGATAGAGAGTATTAAAATTACATTTGAAATACTATTCAACCTGTAGCCGACAAACCAGTTTGTTTATTTCGTTATAAAATTTTTATTTCTGGATCATGAATAAGATAGTTCACAAATAAACCGAACTATGTACAATCAAAATAACGTACTTTATATCATCAAATCGTATCTTTGTAAAAAGTTAAAAATGCAACCAAAAATGGAAATCATAAATAATGATGAGCCACCGTTGCTCTCCAGCCTGCAGCCGGATGGATGGCCGGATATCGTCCCTCATTTCGATTATTACACAAAATCGCCTTTTTGTTTTCCCGTAAAAATGATAGTTGACAAAGAAATTGTTGGCATCGGAGCCGCAATCATTCACAGTGATGTTGCCTGGCTTGGTCATATTATCGTTCATCCGGACCACCGGCGAAAAGGGATAGGGCAGCTCATCACACGGACTTTGGTTGACACGGCATGGAAAAATAGTTGCTCAACCATTTATTTGATTGCCACTGAACTTGGCAAACCAGTTTATCTTAAAGTCGGGTTTCAGCCTGAGACTGAATATATCGTTTACAAATGCACAGGTGAGAAAAAAGATTTTTTAATATCCGGTAATATCCAAAATTACAACGAAATGTATAGAGAACATTTTGCGGCTTTTGATAAAACTGTTTCGGGCGAAGACAGGATGAATCAGCTCGAAGAGCATCTTACAAATGCGCTCATGTATTGTAACAATGGTGTTATTGAAGGTTATTATTTACCAACATTAGGCGAAGGATTAATCATAGCCGATACCGGACATGCGGGAATTGAACTCCTGAAATTAAAACTGAAACATTGTGATAAAATTGTCGTACCCAAAGAGAATTCTATAGCGAGAACTTTCTTACGAGACATCGAATTTGAAGAATACAAATCAATAAAACGGATGAGGCTGGGAAAAGTAAGGCCAGTAAAATTTTCAAATATTTATAATAGAATAGGTGGAAGTATAGGTTAACATTAATGCATGAAGTTATAAGCTACCGATGAGGCTACTGAAGTGATCACAAAAACATGAAAAACTTTGTGTCTTTGTGAGAGGTTGTTTAAATTTTGAATTTAAAAATGGTTATGGCTTGCTTCGTTCTCGTTCCTCGTCCTACCAATGACAGATTTGCGTAAATCGCTGATTTTAAGACAATCTGTCATAACCGCATTGTGCCACATTTTTTTGGGGTAGCCTCTCGCAATGACGTAAACGGCACGTCATTGCGAGGCGATAGTCGAAGCAATCTCTAAAGATTAGATACTTATTAAAGTATTGATGATCATATATATATTAATAAATCTCTGACTTTGTAGCAAAACATTGCAAAAATACATTTCATTTATATTCACACAATAACATGAAATTCAAACAGGGCAACCGCATCAAATTTTTCCATCCTTTTTTACCTTTGCTGAATGGAACAAGATATATCTCACTATTTTCAAGAAGTCCCCGATCCCCGTGTAGTTAACATGTGCGATCATTTGTTATCCGACATACTATTGATCG
>JAVBNI010000281.1:0-4623 GCA_031551645.1 Bacteroidales bacterium
CGATTCGGAAGAAATAGACAAAGGAATGGCCGCTTGGAAACGTGTTTGCAGCCCGGATTTTACCATTTCCGCCAAAAATCCGAAATCAAAAATCGACTACATTTTTTGTTATCCGCCAAACCGTTGGAAAAGCATCGATGCTGTCACTTACCGAGTACCCTATTCCGACCATTTGCCGATCAGCGCAACGGTGGAGCTTGAATAAGCCCAAGTTTCGGGAGTGATATGATATCTTGCCGGAAAAAACGGATTGTACTTCACGTCGCTAACTTTTGTGCATTCAAATTTGGGATTGCTTCGGCTACCGTCTCGCAATGACGCGCTACCGTTCGTCATTGCGAATCGCGAGGTACGAGCGATGAAGCAATCAAATTTTGCACAAAACTTGACCGCGCGAAGTATAATAATTCAGAAGCTGCTTATTCGATATCGCTTGCCTGTTTGCCCGGAGCATAGACGCCTTTCGAATATCCGAAAGACGATAATAAAGCAGGAACACCAAAGGTTGAAAAAGAACATTGGTTAAACAAAAAGTTTTATTTCGAACTTTAGATGCTTATAGTCTTCTTATAGTGTGGCTATAGTCTCCTTGTAGTGTGGTCAAGTTTGACGTTTGTGCAGCTTATTCTTGTTTTATTGATACGGTCGATGTTTTTGAAAAATACTAAAAACCCGCAGGTTTCTGCTTGATGTAACCTGCGGGTGGGATTGTATGGCTTCGGTGCGGGTTTTACAACATTAAGGCATCGGATGTGATATTCCCGGGCGTATCGGATGCGAAAACTTCGATCTTGTCGCCGCTCAGGTTACCGTTGGTTGCGGCAGCGGTGTATATCCATTCGATACCGAGGGCATCGGGTTGCGCCGCTCCTTCTTCCACCAAAGAGCCGTCGTTGTTGCTGATACGAATGGTTACGCTTTTCACCGAGAAATCGTCGGTCACGCGGATGCGTATCATATCACCGGGGTTTCCCGTATAAGCCGATACATCGATTTGATCGATGTCGGGAGCATTGAAGAAGTCTGCCACCGCCACGAGGTAAGGCGTCTTTCCCTTGCTTGCCGCCGCTGTCAGGTATTCTTCGGTTGCCTGCGCTGCCTTTGCATAGAGGGTTGCCCGCTGAAAGCGTTTTTGATGTTCTTTTTGCTTTTCCGATTGTTTTCTCGGCTTATTCGATTTCGTGGAGACAATCGTCTTTCCGCCTTGCTGCCGAAATATCAGCATGTCACCTATCTTACCGCTTAATCCGTGGGTAACGACGTTGTTTTGAGATTTTGCCATGGAAATAACATTTTTGATTTTTGAATATTGTTAATGTACGGGAATTCATTGTAACAGAAATTTACATAACCCTTCGATGGTGAGCATGTGATGCCGGTAAATTTCGCCATAAGAGTACGAGGGTTTGCCCCCTTCGTGGTAATCAAGCCCTTGGTTGCTTTCGAAGGTGATGGCCGGTGAGCCGCAAACATGGGTTATGGCTGATGTAAGGTTGAATGATTTGGCATTACTTTCATCCACACCATTGCCGCCAAGCGAAAAACCTTCTTCCCGAAATTGATCTGCAATAAACTGTTGAAATGCCCGTATTTCCTCATTTACTTGTTGGAAAAGGTATCCTACTCCGGCCAAATGCGGTTTGCTATTGCCCCCGCCGTGAAAGAGTATTGTAAAATCAGGTGCAAACAGTTCCGCAGTTTTCAGTAAGGCTTTGGTTTCGGTAGCCGGGTTCGTGAAGAAGAAGTCATGCATCATGTTGATACCATCGTCGTTATAGTAAGAACCTAAATGCTCTGCCGCATCCGATATGGGATGTACCGACTTGCACGTCGGCCAACCGGCTAAGCTGCCATCATTCCAAGTGCCTTGGGACAGGTAACGGAAGGATTCATAATCCAGTCCTACCATGCAGGGAAGAGGTACCCGTGCACGTCCGTCGGGATTGGCGCACAGGACGATCATAAAATTCATTTTTTCTGCGCTCGCGGTGATCACCGGGTATTTTTTCCCGGCAAGGTCTTTCCCTGTTTCCAATATGGCAACAAGGTTCATCAACGCTGCCGTTCCCTCTAATTCGCCGCCGTGTACCGCCCCAATTAACAATACGGTAGGACGGTAATCCGGGGTTGATTTATCTGCATAATATTTCATGGTCCCCGCCCCCATTGCGCTACTGAGGTTAGCCGTACGTTTCAAATTGTTGGATGTGCCGTAAAATATGCTATATATCGGCCGGTCGCCGGCAGACCGGCATATTAGCTCAACGGTTCCTTTCTTAATACCTGCGATGGTTTTTTCAATATCATCAAGGCCTGTTTTCCAATAATTCGGTACGTCTTTCATGAGTTTGTCCAACTGCTTTACATAAGTGTAGGGGGACTTTTCGGAAACTTGCGCCTGAATCGTTAAACAGGCGACAAAAAGAATAAGAAAAAATATTTTTGTTTTCATCATCAAATTCATAAGGTTCACAGCCGCCGACAACCAACGGCTGTGATGGGTTTATTTCTTTTAAGGAATCGTTTCGAGTGGGGGCTCATTAAGTTCAGCGCCCTGATACCCTACGTTTTGATTAATCCGTCCTTGCGTATTTGCTGTGATGACCGATTGCGGAATCGGCCACAAAATATTGTGGGGATCGAGTCTTGCAGAGTTATTGAGATAGGTAAAGACCGGCGGTTTATAGAAATGATTTACCTGCATTGTCCGGTCGTGATACCAGTTTTTATTGGCAATATCTGCCAAACTGTAACCTTCGCGATTCAATTTTGCGAATATAAACGATACGCGCACCATTTCCGAATGGCGCGATTCTTCTGTGTACAATTCACGAGCACGTTCGTCGAATATGTATTCAATATCAGCGTCGGATGCAGTGATCGGCAATGCTTGTGCACGTTCCCTCACTTTGTTGATATCATCGGCAGCCAGGCTCGTTTGTCCATTCCACCAATACGCTTCGGCCCTTAGCAAATAAGTCTCAGCCAAACAGAATATATACCAGTCTCCCGGTCCGCCATGCGGTTGAACCCATCCCGGATGCTGCGGATGATGGACATACGTTTTATAGTAAGGCCAAGGATACCACCATTCAATTGTATCGTTTAGATTTTGGATATTTTTCTTTCTCAACGGCTGTCCAAAATCAACTGATATTTGACTTGGATTTGGTCCTGACCCCACAGCTGTAATTTGTAAACAACTATCTTTTCCCATTTCTATCCAATTGCACCAAGCCCTACGCAAATCTGGCGTTGTGCTCCAATCGTTAACTCCATCATTCCATATTGTGTAATGAAAATAGTTATTTGTACGAACTGCGGCATCTCCTGAACCTAAAGAATCGCCCGATGTGGTACTCCAGTTGCATGCTCTTTGCCCTCGTGAGTCAGGTACCCGCCAATACGCAGGACCGAAATGCCTCATGGAATAGGTTCCATAATTATTGCTAGGAGTACCGCTGGCAACACTAGGATTCCACCATGTAGTCATGGATTGTTCTGCCCTGTCAACCGTTGCATAGATGGTTTCAGTATTTTCGAGGAGATTTTTATTTTGGACACGATGTAAATCCCACATCAGGTTATAATATGACCGGCCATGATCGACCCCGAATCGTTTGGTCATCAATTCATACGGTCCGTTGATAACGGCAGTAGCTGACTCTATTGCCTTATCAAATTCGCAGTTGGCTAAATAGATTTTGGTTAACAAGTGGTTGGCAGCGCCTTTGGTTACATTGCCGGTATTGGCAGCGGTCACAGGTAAATTCTCGACGGCATATTCTAAATCATTTTGAAGTTGTCCGAGAATCGCCCATCGCGATGTGGATTTATAATCAGTCCTGGCGCCTTTTACTTCTTCGCCCACCCACGGAATATCACCGTAAGCATGTACCAACCGGTAGTACCAATATGCCCGTAACCAAAGAGCTTCCGATAAAATCCGGTTACGAACCTGTTTGTTTTCCCAAGTAATATCGTCAATTCGATTAATAATCGTATTGGCATTTTTGATATACTTATAAGAATATATAAACAGATTAAATAAAGCAGATCGATTGCGGGACAAGCTGGGCGTGTTCAAACTAAAATCGCTCTGCCTGATGGAACAAGCCAAATCCGTATACATAAACTCCAGTGAGATAAAATGATATTGTCCTTCACCATGGTTATCCCCGTTCATTTCTTTTCGGCACTGTACAAGCGCCGATTCAAAGCCTTCCTCGTCTACAAAAATATTTTCGGGCGAAAAGAAAGAAAGCGGATCGGGTTTTAACCAATCGTCGGAACATGCGCTTGCCACAAGTATAAAACCGATAAGTATGATTGATATTGAATAAATTGTTTTCATTTGATGATATATTAATGTTTGATTCATACGGCTCATTATAAAGAAAAATTGATTCCGATAGTGTATGTCCTCGGCATAGGACTCATATTCGATTCGGGATCCCATCCCGGCCATTTGGTGAACGTAGCCAAATTATGGATAGAACCAAAAATCTGCAAATTATTCAATCGCAACCGCCGTGTAATTTCTACCGGCATATCATAGGATAACGATATGTCTTGAATTCTCAAAAAAGACCGTGATTTAAAAATTCTGAGGCCACCGCCGTA
>JAVBNI010000178.1:0-7726 GCA_031551645.1 Bacteroidales bacterium
ATGAATACCATTACAGATACAATAGACGCAACCACATGGATACTGTTTTTGACAACCTAATTTGCAGAATGATTAAATTCGAGCCAATCCGCAGAAGATTAAAAAAATAATTAGTGAGCTTTAAACGCCTATACCGATATCATTATTTGCATGTGAAAATAGCCCGTTAGGGCTTTCACGTCAGTAGAGATGCATTCAAGGATTATATATTCCTTGTCCGTAGGACATTAACCCACCGCAGAGGTTTATCCCCTACGGGGAAAAGAGGTCGAGGCAGCTTCGGTTCTATTGATGTCGATGCCCTGACGGGCAATTATAACATGGGAATTTTATTTTGAACACGTTTCATAACAAGAAAATAAGAGATTATTTTTGATGTAAAAATAATTCAGACGATCTTTTTCCGATATTTGTCATTTAAAACAAGATTGTGTAATATTTTCAAAAAGGCAAATTGAGAGAGAAAGATCATATTATGCTGCAATTCAAAAGGCTGTATGAAAAATATGCCCCAGGGTTGATCTTCTACGCCCGTAAGTTTGTCGACAGTCATACTGCCGAAGATATGGTGCATGATGTTTTTCTGAAAATATGGAATCGTGATACGGTGATGATCATCGACGAAAGCATCGGATCGTACCTGTTTCGTGCCGTGCAAAATTCCTGCTTAGACTATCTCAAGCGGCAAACTATACGTAACGACTATCTCAGCCGCGCCATTACCGAGTTGAAAATAGAAGAACTGACCACTACCGACAATCCGGTGAATCGACTCATCGACCAAGAACAAATCGACGCGGTGTACAAAGCCATAAACCAATTGCCTGAAAAATGCCGTGAAGTGTTCGTATTGGCTTACATCGAGGAAAAGAAAAATGCCGAAATAGCCGAACAACTTGATATTTCTGTGAGAACAGTGGAAGCACAAATATACAAAGCATTGAAAATGCTTCGAACTGTTTTGAAGGTAATTCCAGTGATATGGCATTTCCTATAACATCGCTGTAAGGTCGCTATAAGCTTTTCAATAGATGAATTTATACTGCATGGTGTATTTTGAAAACTATGATTATTTTCATTTTCGCGTAAGTAGTTTTACAAACTCAATCGTATTATAACAGTATGGAAGGTTTTAATCAAATAGAATCGCTGATCCTGCGCTATTTGCAGGGTAACATCTCCGAAGATGGGATGCGGACGTTGAACATCTGGCTCAATGAAAATCCGGAAAACAAACAACTATTTTTCCGAATGAAGGATATTTACGATATGCGCAAAGGAGGGTTATACCCGGATAATAAGGAAATTGAGCGAAGTTGGCAGCATTTAGCCGGTAAGATAAAATCATCAGATGATCAAAAATCAAAAATCTTTAGCTCGACGAAGTCATTCAAAAATCAAACATGGCATATCAATTTATATAAATATGCTGCTGTGGCCATCATCTTTGTATGTCTTACGCTGGGAGTGCAAATGTCTTTTCAAAAGGATAAGCCCGTCACATATTCCGAGCTGGATGTGGAATCTGGTCCACGTATGAGCCATCTCACTTTACCCGATGGCAGCAAAGTGATACTGAATGCCTCTACCAAATTTAAACTCCCCGACAAATTTGATAGTGATATACGTGAAGTATTTTTAGATGGTGAAGCTTTTTTCGATGTGGCCCACAATGCCAAAGTGCCCTTTGTTATACATACTGACAGGCAAAAAATCACCGTGTTAGGCACAACTTTCAATGTAATGGATTATTCGGTCGATGATTATGCCATCACCACCGTAGTAAGTGGCAGCGTGAAGGTACAACCGGTCGGTAATGTTCCGGTAAAGGAGTATATCCTGATGCCCGATCAACAGGCATATTTTGATAAATCATCCTCCGAAATAACATTAGCCAACGTGAAGATTGATCCTGTACGAACCTGGGTAAACAAAGTCTACCATTTTCGCGATGAACCATTATTAAAAATTATGCAAAGGCTTGAAAAGATATATGGGGTAAAAATATCCATCGAGGCCGATAGCCTGAGAGAAGTACGATACACAGGAACATTTCCTACAAATCAGGAAATCGGAGAGGTGCTGAAAATTATCAATTTCGACAAGCAGTTTTCGTACAAGATCGATGGTGAGAATATCACCATCAAATGAAAATTATAAAACGATTATTCAAAAATTTAAATGTATTCGCCTATGAAGAAATCTTAAATTCTATAAAAAAGCCGGAAAGTGCTCGTATCACTTGCCCGGCCCAATATGTCTTTTAATTAACCTGTGCATCTCATCATCTCTTCAAAAATCTGAGCTGCACACATTCAGTCATTAAAAAGCAAACAAAGTTATGCTAAATTTATTAATCGAGCAGCACATTCTGTGCGAAAAAAACATTTTAATCATGAAATATTCAATCTTTTTCATGTTGGTGGGCATTCTTTCGGTATCGGCCGAAAGTTATGCCCAGAAGACCAAGCTATCCATTGATGTGCGCAACGGAACGCTCTATGACGTTGTTTCTGAAATAGAAAAACAAACCGATTTTATGTTTTTCTATAAAAGCGGAGATATCGATAAAGATCTTAAAGTCAACGTTCATGCTATAGATATGACAGTAATCGATATTTTAGCCGATATTTTTAAAAGTACTGACTTAACCTATGTCGTGGATAATAAACATATTTTGATCGCAAAGAAAAGCAATCCCGCTTTTCAGCAAATTGTGATAACCGGAACGGTGATCGATAATGGAGAGCCTTTACCTGGCGTAAATGTGGTGATAAAAGGAACAACGACCGGAGTAATCACCGATTTCAACGGAAAGTACAGCATCGCTGTTTCCGATAGAAATGTTGTTTTGGTGTTTTCATTTATAGGGTATGCCAGCCAGGAATTTTTGGTGGGCGACCAACGCAGCATCAATGTTACCCTCAGTGAAGATACCCACGAAATTGAAGAAGTGGTTGTAGTGGGTTACGGCACAATGAGAAAATCAGATTTGACCGGATCGGTGGTGAGAGCTAATATTGATTTCTTTCGTGATTCTCCCAATACATCTATCATACAATCTTTACAGGGTTCGGTTCCGGGATTTTCAGTCGGACAAGTGAGTCAGGCAGGGCAGGAAGCGGATTTATTAATCAGAGGAAAGACTTCGATTTCAGGTGAATTGTCCCCATTAATTGTTGTTGATGGGGTGATTTTTCGCGGAAGTCTGATTGATTTGAATCCGCATGATATTGAATCGATAGATATCCTTAAAGATGCAAGTTCATCTGCTATTTATGGTTCGCAGGCAGCTAACGGTGTTGTGTTGGTAACTACAAAAAGAACAGGAGGGATTGATGGAAAACCAATATTTAACTATTCAGGTTCTTATTCCTTTCAAAGCCCGATAAAAAAACTTAAACCCGGTGGATTAGATGCGTTTTATAAAAAACAGGAAGAATCCGATATTTTTCAAAGCAGGACAGAAGAATCCGGTTATCTGGAGAAAAATCCGAATTGGGATATTAGATCTACTTTTGCGATGAATCAAGAAGTATTGGCCTATAACGACGGACGATCTACTGATTGGTATGATATATTAACCAATCAGAATATGTATACTCAGAACCATAACCTGTCGTTGACCAATAGAACGAAATATAACAGTTACCTGATATCACTCGGTTTTCTGGAACAAGACGGTTATATGGCCGGTGAATATTATAACCGTATTAATGCAAGGATAAATGTGGACAACACAATAACCGACTGGTTCAAAATAGGTGTGCAATCTTTTTTTTCTATAAGTGATTATTCCGGACAGGATGCAAGGCCCGACGACAGGTATATTGGACCTTATTCAACCGCCTATGATCCAAATGGGAAATTGTACCAAATAGTCTGTGGAGGCGCTATTAATCCCATTTTACAATTAGAAGCCGATGATTCGGATAAAAGGCTGAATTTGTTTGGCAACATATATGCCGATATCAATATACCATTCGTTAAGGGTTTGTCATACAAGGTTAATTTTGCAAATAATTACAAAACAGAGAGTTATTACTATTTCAGACCTTATGCAAATAATTTTACGGGCGAAGGGTCAAAAAATGAAGGGATTTATTATGATCAGTCTGTAGATAACATTGTGTCCTACAAACGACTATTTAATAAAATTCACAAAGTGGACGTTACTCTTGTTTATGGATTTGAAAAGAGAACCTATAATTCTACCAGGGCAATTTCATCCAAGTTTACGTCAACCGAACTGGGTTATAACAGGCTTCAGGCGGGTGATGCCAGTTTGCAGGAAGCACATTCAAATGCGTGGGAAGAGTCCAGCTTGTATAGTATGGTTAGGTTATTTTACAGTTTCAGAAACAAATATTTATTTACCGGAACCATCAGAAGAGACGGATTCTCAGGTTTCAGTGAAAAAAATAAATTCGGGTTATTCCCATCGGTGTCATTTGCCTGGATTCTTTCCGAAGAATCATTTCTTAATGGAATTAACTGGATCAATCTTTTAAAAATAAGGGCGTCTTATGGATCTGTAGGTAACAGAACCGTTGGCCGTTATCAAACATTAGCCAGAGTGTCGGGCGGATACAATTATGTAGACATAGAAGGTCAACCTCTTTATACACAATACGTATCAAGTCTTGCAAGTTCAAACCTGAAATGGGAAACGACCACAGGTGTTAATCTGGCATTAGATTTTGGTTTCGCCAATATTATTTCCGGTTCGATTGATTATTATAACAACAATACAACGAATCTATTGTATGAAGTAGACATACCTGGAATCAGCCGTTATGAAAAATTTCCCGACAATTTGGGCAAAATTAATAACAGGGGTTTGGAGATTAATTTGAACTCAACGAATATGAGAAGACCTGATTTTGAATGGTCGAGCATATTTACTTTTTCAAGAAACAGGAATACGCTGAAAAGTTTATTGGGGTTTGATAATGATGGCGATGGCAAAGAGGATGATCTGGTGTCCGAAGGTTTGTTTATTGGGGAATCGTTGGACGCGATTTATACTTATCAGATTGACGGTAAATGGCAGGTTGATGATGAAATTCCTGCCGGATTCGCCCTTGGTTCCCATAAAATTGTTGACAGGGATGCTGATGGAAATTTTGATCCGAATGATAGAACCATCATAGGGTATAGAGATCCAAAGTATAGTTTTAGTATAGGTAATTCTATCAGATACAAAAATTGGGGGTTTAAATTTTTTATCAATTCAATTCAGGGAGGGAAAAATTATTATATGGGAGACGATGCATTCGGTTTCAATATTGTTAACTCAAAAACGCATTTTCTCTTTTCTTTTCCTGACGGTGTAGATTACTGGACACCGGAAAATCCAAATGCAAGATACGAAAGGCCGGATATAAATGTAGTTTCGGGCCTTAGGGGGAGACTTTATACTCCACGTAGCTTTATCAGGTTGCAGGATATCATTTTATCGTATGATTTTCCTTCAAATTTGATCGAAAAGATAAAGTTGAAAACACTGAGGTTGTATGTAAGCGGGAAAAATGTTTTAACCATCACCAAGTGGAATGGTTGGGACCCTGAAACAGGACAAGCCATCACACTGGGGGGACGTCCTGTGATAAAAAGTTGGAATATTGGAGTGAATGTTGAATTTTGATAAATGAAATCATGAAAAAGAATAGTAACAGTAATTTTATTTCGATTAAAATCTTATTTTTGAGCATATCAATCATGTGTTATTCTTGCGATGAGAAAAAATTTTTGCAGGAGATACCGCTTGATTTTTACGCTCCTGAAAACTCATATGTAACCCATGCGCATTTTGAATCTGCCCTTATGAATATTTATGATACCATAAGATGCGTTTTTCATGAAAGGTATCAGGATTTTCCCAATCTTGCATATGGGATGACTGAAATTGCATATCCGCAACCCGATTATGCACCTGATTACAATATGGCTGCACAGTTATTGCCTGCAAACAAATCCTTTGTTTATAATAAATTGTGGAAACCGCTTTACAGGATAATTTACGACGCCAATGTAATTATTGGCAGGGTTGCTTCTGATGTCAGTGAGTTGACAGTTGAAGAACAAGACAGAGTCAAAGCCGAAGCGCTTTTCTTTCGCGCCTTTGCACATAAAATTCTGGCGAATGTTTATGGGGGCGTCCCTATAGTTTTGGAAGAAACCAGTGCGCCAAAACGGGACTATGTCAGGGCATCGCGCAAGGCTGTTTATGAGCAATGCGCCGAAGATTTGGAATTTGCAGTGACAAAACTACCGGGTATTGCTGAGAGAAGTGATGTTACAAGAATCAACCGGCTTACGGCATATCACGTTTTGGCCGAAATATATGTTTCCTTAGAAAGATGGCAAGATGCCATCAATACTGCCTCCATAGTGATTGACGATCCGGGAACCGGTCTGATGATGAAACGTTTTGGAACAAGAGTTGATGATCCTAATTTTGGTGGAAACGTATATTGGGATTTATTCAGGAAGGGTAATCAATCCCGGTCGGTAGGCAATACCGAATCGCTATGGGTTATCCCCCAACGGTTTATGGTCGCCGGAGGAGGAAATGGAGGTCCGGGAGTGCGACAAATACCAAGACTGTGGCAATTAACCGTTCAAAATAATGATGGAAAAAGGGTGAATTTAATCCCGAATCCCAATCAGGATTACTATGGTCGTGGAGGAGGAATGAGCAAACCAAGCAAGTATTTGCACACCACGGTATGGCAAAAAAGCGGATACGATCAGGATATCAGAAATTCAGTACATAATATTGTGAGAGACTTTCAGGTCAGAAATCCCGCATCCGATCATAACGGTAAATGGCTGCTTAAAGATAACCTGCCTTATGCAAAAACTTCCATGAATGACACGATACGTGATTATTATCCTGTGATTGCAAAACAGACGACACCTGGCAATCACCCAAAAGAAGAGTTCCTTGCAAATCCGGTATTTCCCGGCGACTTAACCAGTAATGCTACATTTGAATGGAAAGACCGATACCACTACCGTCTTGCCGAAACTTATCTGTTGCGGGCTGAAGCATATTTAGGAAATAACGATTTAGACAGGGCTGCCGAGGATATAAATACCGTGCGGAGGAGAGCCCAGGCTCCGGACATAAATCCTTCGGATGTTGATATTGATTATATTCTTGACGAGAGAATAAGAGAACTTCATTATGAAGAACTGTATCTGTTTACGACGGCACGATTGGGTAAGACTGTTGAAAGAACAAGAAAATATCATCCCAATATTGGCAAACATTATCAGGATCATCACAATTTATGGCCTATCCCTTATAGTGAGATTGAAAAAAATGTTGAAGCAGTATTGGAGCAAAACCCAGGATACAATTAATTAATTTAATGATTTGCGCCCAAATTGCTTGTGGTTATGTAGCAAACAATTTGGGCTTATAAACCTTAAAAGCGAAAATATTAGTAACAAATAAAAAATAAAATGGTCATTGCGACTGACCTATTAGGTTTTCAAAACCTGATAGGATACGAACTTTGAAAAATCAAAGTTGCCAACTTATTTTTTACACGTTACTTAATTTCTAAAAAATGAAATCGGTATAGGCGCTTAGTGCGCACTAAATAAAAAATGGAGCTACCTTTGTAGCATGGACAAAAGAAATAGATTTATGGGGGTTAATTCTATACATTTTTATGAGCGATTTGCGGAAGAAAATGCCTGTTATCGTTACCTG
>JAVBNI010000164.1:0-11643 GCA_031551645.1 Bacteroidales bacterium
GATGAATACCATTACAGATACAATAGACGCAACCACATGGATACTGTTTTTGACAACCTAATTTGCAGAATGATTAAATTCGAGCCAATCCGCAGAAAATTAAAAAAATAATTAGTGAGCTTTAAACGCCTATACCGAAATCTTTTTTTCGTCCATCTTTTTGATATTGATGTATTGTTTTCTGCCATATTATCTTCTGAACAACAAAAAAATGAGGAATATATTCAAAAAAAGCATCTATATGGGCACGGGAGTATATCAAACGCTTGTCTCCATCCTTGTCGGATGGTCGTTTGCCGCTTTTGTATTGGGAGTATTATATGTTGTCATGTATTATATGGGTAGATGGGTATATTTTATAAATGGTTATTTCTGGCTCATTGTTAGTGCCTTTGTATTGTTACTGGGTATTAAAACCCACAAGGAGTTCGTATTGAGTTGTCTGAAGCGGTTAGGTATTATAACTATCATTGGAAGTATAGCAGCAATAATCCATTGGTTTACTCATTAAAATTCTTTGAAAACAGACATGCCGAAAATTTGGTCGATCCCAGGAGATATACCGGTTGAACAATAACCGGTATATCTTGGTATCGATAATAGGGTATTCTTACTTTTGTGTTGTTGTTCAGTGAAATGATACACCGGGAAGGTAAGAACCCGGAAAAACAAAGAAAAATACATTACAAAATATCGCTTCGCTCGATATAATTTTTATCGTTTGCAAAGATAAAGAGTAAGGTTCCGCCTTTAATCGTATCGATGATGGGTCTGCTAACCGTTTGCGGTAATGCCGGGCATCCGAAGCTCCGCCCCAAACGTCCCGAAGAAGCTATGACTGATGGATCGGCATAATCGGCACTATGGATAACTACAGCACGTTCTTTTGCACAATCGTTAATCCCTTTTTCAAGTCCATTGATGATAAGCGAATATCCATGTTTTCCTTCGTACGTATTTTCGGTTACGAAAAATCCCAATGAACTTTTGTTTGACCCTCTTTCATTTGAGAATGAAGTAGCATAATTTTCGCCACTATTCTTTCCATGTGCCACATATGTTGAATATAAGAGTTTTTTCTGTTTGATATCCAACACATGAAAACGCTCCTGAGTCGATGGCTTCGTAAAATCAATCAAGGTAATAATTCCTTTATTTTTTGTCTTGATTTTATAATAACCTGTAATAGCCTGTTCGAATGCCTTATAGGCTACAACATGCTCCAATTGCATTTCACGATAAAGCTTTTGACTTTCCGATAAGGTGGTAACAGAGGTTTTACTATGGGTAGGGGAATAATTAATCGGGAGGAAAAAGAGTATAAAGAGAAGTATACCAAATTTTTGCATGGCAAGAAGTAAACAACATTTGTGCCAAAATAAATCAGGAACGAGGAAAAATAAGATGCATATATTTTTGACTGGGTTTGCAATGTTAGCGTTATAAGTAATGATAAATCAATGTCGTTTAGTCAAAGCCACTGTCAGGGTCAAGACCGCTGACAGGGCTCTACGTTCCCTGACAGTGGTCGATAGACCCTGTCAGTGGAAGAAAAACAACAATCTATCCTTAACTAAACAACATTGAATAATAAATGTCGCAACTATTTTGTCGCTATTTTTTTAGCCGGTTAATCGAAAACAAAAACAAGAGTTTCTTCTTCTGTAGCCCAATCGTATACAAACCGGGCATGTGAAGTAGCATTCCGTACGCACATATGCGAATGAGGAGTTGTGCCGAGCGTTGGACTGAACTCGATGAGTACGGAATCCGGCTCATTTACCGGGACCCCGTGTATATAAGCCCCTTTGGTAAACCGGCTGGCATACGGCGCAAATCCACCTATTTCTTTCGTTCCGCTCTCGTAATAAAACATCCTGTACTGCTTGCCTTGGATAACAAACAAACCTACAGGAGTTTCCCGCTCGAAAGGCGGTCTATGCAAGCCTGTTGTAGCCGGGTTCATGCTTCTCACAAGCCATTTCGATCCCACTTTTTCTAAGGTAGCGATATTTTGATTGGTGCGGTCCACAAAGACAGCTTTATTGAATACCACCGTATCACTGATAAGCTTGAGATATTGTTGCGGGACCAACCATTTTCCGGAAAAACCAACAAGGGTTATCTTAGCAAAATCCACACTATCACCGACAAGTTTTACGAGCAAACCATCTCTTCCGTAACGTTCGGCAATATCTGGACGGCTGGGAAAGTACAATGGCACTGATTGGCTTTGTATGACACCAAAAGTATCGGTTACCTGATGATATTCATCATACTTGTAGGAGTTGACTAGCGGCGCTTCACCATTTAGATTCTTATAATTTTGCAGGATACCCCACGTTACATTTTTTTCGTTTCGAAGCAATTCGAGTTGAACCAAACGGGTACGTATTTTATCCCATTGAAACATCCGTGTAGTGTCTTTATAAGGATAGACATCCGATAGTGTGTACTGATTATACAGATATTCCTTTTCGATTTCTATCATTTCAGGCAACAGACGAACAGAATCTACTGATATCTTTTGTTTGATTTTCAATGTGTCATCTATGCTTTGTTCCCGTTTTTTTTCAATACTCCTTGAACATGAACCTAATGTAAACAAAACAACAATCAACAATAGAATGGCTGGCCTCATAAAATCCGAAATACGTTATAACCACTCAAAATATCAGAATAAAAGGAATAATCGAATGCAAAACGATCATTCTTTATTGTTGCAGATGAGTAATTATGCACTTTTGGGCAAATAATAAGTAGACTAACGTTTATTATTTACCGGTGGTTGTCTTTAAAGTCACTTCAATATTGTTCCGGGTAGCATTGGAATAAGGACAAACCTGATGTGCTTCCCTGACCAGTTCCTCTGCTTCTTCCTGGCCTACACCGGAAATATTTACATCCATTTCCACAGCTAACTGGAATCCTCCATCCGTTTTCTTCCCAATGCTTACTTTAGCAGTCACAGAAGAGTCTATCCTCTTTTTCTTCAATAACGCAACATGGTTTAAAGCACTTCCGAAACAAGCCGAATAACCTGCGGCGAATAATTGTTCGGGATTAGTGAATAAACCGGCAGTACCGCCCATTTCTCTCGGTGGTCTTACCTCAAAATCCAATATCCCGTCGGATGACCTGACATGTCCGCTTCTTCCACCCACCGATGTGGCAATGGCAGTATATAATGTTTCCATCTACAATATTTTTATGATACACTATTATTTAAACAATGATGGAGTCGTATTGTTCCCGGTCAGATGGTGTTTAGTTTGTGCAAATGATTATTAAATCAATAGGATATAACAAAATCCGAATTATTGATTTTATTATATTTGTCTGATATTTTTATCATTACACAATAATGTGTAGTTATCGTGTAATGATCTCTTACTGATCAAAATGAACATATGAAATCTTATCATCTGAATATCAAAAATACCGGTATACCCCGAAATATTGCCATTGGTATGGCCTTGATGAGTCCTGGTATACTCAAAGCATCCCCAAATCCGGAAGTCAAAAAGAAAAGGCCCAATATTATTTTTATTTTGACAGATGATCAGCGTTGGGATGCACTGGGGTATGCCGGAAATAAAGATATCAGCACACCTGCCATGGACCGGCTGGCAAAGGAAGGCATATATTTTCGCAACGCATTTGTCACCACCCCGATCAGCGCAGCCAGCAGGGCATCCATCCTGACAGGAATGTACGAACGAACGCACGGTTATACTTTCCAAACAGGGAATCTACCCAAAGTATACATGGACTTGTCGTACCCGGTCATCCTGAAAAACAACGGGTATAAAACCGCTTTTTACGGCAAATTCGGGGTTGATTACGCTCATCCCGAAACATTGTTCGATGATGCGGAGATCTATGACCGCCAGGGACGAAAAGGCTATTATTTTAAGACAATTGATGATGATACGGTACACCTGACACGCTATACAGGTTATCTGGCACAAAAGTTCATATCAGAAACGTCTGCCAACGAACCGTTCTGTCTTTCCATCAGCTTCAGCGCCCCGCACGCACATGACCCAGCGCCCGAACAGTATTTCTGGGACAAGGATGTTGACGGTTTATACCGGGATATTACCATCTCGCCGCCTAAACTTGGTGAAGACAGGTATTTCCTTGCATTGCCGGAAGAAGTTCGCAAGGGATTCAATCGTGTCCGGTGGGGCTGGCGGTATGATACCCCTGAAAAATACCAGCACAGTGTAAAGGGTTATTACAGGATGATCAGTGAAGTGGATAATGAAATTGCACGTATTCGCGAAACATTGAAAAAGAAGGGTATCGCTGATAATACAGTTATCATCTTCATGGGAGACAACGGTTATTTCCTCGGCGAACGACAATTGGCGGGAAAATGGCTGATGTACGACAATTCCTTAAGGGCGCCCATGATCATGTACGATCCCAGGAATAAAAAACATAGGGATATCTCGGAAGCCGTGCTGAATATCGACATTGCTTCGACAATACTTGACCTGGCCTCTGTTCCTGCACCTAAAAACTACCAAGGCAAAAGCCTTTGCGGTTATGCCAAAGCAGATAGAGTTGCTCCTGAACGGAAAGCTATCTTATTCGAACACCTCTGGAAAATACCTGAAATACCTTCAAGTGAAGGTGTACGGACAGAACAATGGAAATATTTCAGATACCGGTTTATCAATGTCCCGGAGGAATTGTACGATCTGAAAAATGATCCGCTGGAAACAACGAACCTGGCTTTAGATCCTGCATATAAGGATGTTCTGTCGGAAATGCGGAACGAATGCAACACGCAGATACAGCATTACCGGGATGCACGGATCATCAAATCGATCAAAAATGATGAGTGAAATAAAGTAACGCTATGAAAATCCATAATTGACCGTAAATGTAAGTCTTGTAACCTTCAACACCTCCAGTGAGACAGCAGCTAACGCTAAGTTCTTAATTTTTCACTTAATTCTTAATTTTTCAACTTAACACTAGTTTCTCCTGAATTTCGGATCAATGAATTCCCAGTCCTGTACTTGCGCCTGCCAATGTTCTTTCTTGATAATTTTTTCAAATTCGGCTACCAAATCGGCTTGTTGCGCAGAAATATCTGTGGTTTCCCCCCGGTCGGCCTGCAAGTCAAAGACTTCCCAAGTTCCTGCGCCGCTTTTCATGTTGCTTTTAACACCTTTCCACCGACCGTCCTTGATGATGGCTACTTGTCCCGACTTTTCGGGAAACTCGAAATAGAGATAATCCCGTTTTTTTTGTTTTTCGGGATATCCCAACAAAGTAGGAAGAAAAGAAACGCCGTCGGTTTTCCAACCGGTATCAACACCGGTCAGTTCCTCCAGGGTGGCAAACAGATCGTATTGCACCGACACATGCTCAGCCACGGTTCCGGCAGGAATTTTCCCCGGCCAGCGGGCAATGAAAGGGATACTGATACCACCTTCATACAGGTCTTGCTTGCGTCCGCGTAATCCGCCCGTCGAATTGAAAAATGCAGTATTGGCTCCACCGGCATCAAAAGTAGCGCCATTATCACTACTTACCATGAAAATCGTATTTTCATCCAACCCCAGCTCTTTCAGTAAATCCATGATACGTCCCACCTGCTTGTCGGTATAGGTAATCATGGCTGCGTAAGTAGATAAAGGATAACGGCACGGCGTATAGCCTCTGTTGCCCAGATATGGTTCTTCATCGAATTGACCGACATACCCGGCCATAGCGTCCTTAGTACATTGCAATGAAAGGTGCGGAGTAGTGTAGGGTAAATAGAGAAAAAACGGTTTATCCTTGTTGTTGCGGATAAACTCCAACGTCTTCTCCGCCATACGATCGATCGAATAATCATCCCCGATAAAAGCATCAAACGCCTCGGCAGGCGCATCTTTGGGAAGCACGTTGCCATGGACGGAGAAATACTCATTATTCAACGGCACACGTTGTCCGTTTTCCCAAAGATGGGTCGGGTAAAAGTTGTGCGATTGCTTCTGGTCCATGTAGCCGTAAAAATAATCAAACCCGTGCAACTGTGGATTACCGGATGAATTGACAATTCCCAGTCCCCATTTGCCTATACCGCCGGTGGTATAGCCGGCTTGTTTCATCAAATCGGCTACGGTCGTGGCGCCTTCGGGAAGCGCCATCTGTCCTCCTTCGGTTTCATCTGTAAAACCACCCATCTCATAATTACCCCGGATGAAACAATGTCCGGAATGCTTACCGGTTATCAATCCGCAACGGGCAGGAGCGCTGACCGGAAAAGTGGTGTAATGCTGTGTAAAACGCATTCCTTCCTGCGCAAGCTTGTCGATATTGGGCGTTTTGATCTTGGACTGTCCGTAACAACCTAATTCGCCGTAACCCAGATCATCAAAATAAAAATAAATGATATTGGGTTTCGTTTGCTCTGTTTGTTTTTTTCCATGATTGGTACATGAACAAAGGGTTGCCCCGCATATAGCGAAAGCTAATGATCTGGAGGGATAGTACATATTCCGGAGTTTTTTTGCAAAATTATCAAAAAATAAATGCCAACCAACACGTTAGCAGGCCCCTCTTACCCTATAGCAGTTATCAGGTTTTGCGGTAAACCGTCCCCTGAAAGGTAGCTATCAGTTCTTCGTTTTGATTGGTAACATCCACCCGGTAAGTTGCTACCGTGCGGCGCAACGATATTTCTGTTGCTTTGGCTGTCAGGATGCCCGATGTTTCGGCTTTAAAATAAGAGATGTTGGATGTAAGACCTACTGCTGTCGTTCCATGTGAGTTAGATGCTGCTGCCAAGGCCAGATCGGCTAATGTATAAATAGCACCACCTTGTATGATCCCCACCCCGTTGAGGTGATGAGATTTTATTTCCATGCGGGCAACCGCACTTCCTTCCGATACTTCTGTCAACTCAATGCCACAGTAGGCTGCAAAACGATCGTTACCGATCAATTCTTTTATATTCATTCTACTCAAATTTCAACGATAGATTAGGCAAGTTTAGGGTTTCATGCGGGGTAACCGGATCGCTCAATTTCCAATTGACCGGAAAATATTTTCCTTTGCTGAATTTCACCGGATCCAGTTTCTTGACATAGATTTGTTGGGAAACATGCGTTCCAATACCCATGTGTGCTTCCTTCTGGAAATTATTGAAACATTTCACCAGCAACTGGTTTTTACCTTTTTTCAGATTCAGCAATACAACATCACTAATACTTTCTTTTTTGTACGGATTGTTGTGTAATACCTCTATCCGCCCATTCAATAAAACCATGACGGCATCGGCAGAAGTAATAGAAATCAATATCTGCTGATCGGCCGGAGCTGTAATTTCCTGCAACATATACCAGCCCTGTCTCAAATCACCGGGCATGGTGTATATCCTGTCGTTCTTCCAGTCGGTTTTTTCCCAAGCCATACCAGTCTTGCCCCAGGGTTGGGCAGGGTCAATGTTATCCTTTTCTCCGTGTAACCCGCCAATACCCGAATGCAACGGCCCCAACAGGTAAATGGGTCCCCACGCCAATCCCGAAATATTATTGTTCAGTTTAACCGGATTCCCGTCATTCAAACCGACTTTCATAACTTTTCCATCAAGTTGCAGGTCGATGGAACGTCCCTTTTCTTCTTCGGAATAATACAATACTGGAGTACGCTTTAGATTTTGGGTAGCCTCAATAGTCCATTCTTCCTTGATGGTACTCTGGTAACGCGAATTATAATCGATACCGCTGTTGCTATAATATTTGAAAGCATTGTGTTGACTGAGTACCAGATTTTTTTCATAGGGAATGATATTAATCGGAGGTGTTTTATATCCTCCTTCAAAAACCACCTCGATTACTTTGATTTCCTGTTCCGGCCTGATAGAAGCGGGCAGACTGATGGATACTCCCTTTGCATCTTTCCGGAATGTACAGGGAACATTTTCGGCCAATACCGATACTTTTTTGATGTGACCGTCTAACCCGGGAAGTACGATTGTTCCGTTTTTGGGTTGCGCCAGTACGTGCAGGTATAATCTGTCATTACGCGAAGTAATGGCGCCCCATTCGAAAGGCACATGAAACGGGTCGGCTTCGGTTCCATATATGGCTTCGCTGTTTTTTCCGAGCCATTTCCCGATCTTTAACAGTACGTCCCGTTCAAACTCTACTACCGATCCGTCGCCACGAGGCCCTATATTCAACAGGTAATTACCGCCACGACTGCAAACCCGGATCAGGCTAACAAGCTTTTCCCTCATTTTTCCATTTTCATCGCCCCGTTCCTGCCACGACCTATATCCCCAGGTTTCGTGGAAAAACGATGCCGGCGACTGCCAGGGTACCCCGATGATATAATCAGGTTCCTGGTTATCGCCCATCACCATGAAATCACTCATGTCGTTACCCAGGCGACTACCGATCATACAATCGGGTTGCAGGCGGTGTACCAGTTTACGCATCTCAAGGCTCTGGTCGAAACTATGCGATCCCATATCGAACCAAAGTTCCGAAATCGGCCCATAGTTGGTTAATAATTCCTGTATTTGTTTTTTATTAAACTCAAAATGTTCGGGTGTGATATAATCAGAATTGTGGCTGGATATAGGCGATGCCTGAGGATAATGCCAGTCGATCAGTGAAAAATACAAGCCGAATTTCAAACCATGTCTGGCACAGGCTTCTGACAGTTCCTTCAACACATCACGCTTGTAGGGAGTAGCATCAACCACATTGTAATCCGTATACTTCGAATGGAACATGCAAAAACCGTCGTGGTGTTTGGATGTAATAACAATGGACTTCATTCCTGCCCGTTTGGCCAGCAAAACGACCGAGTCGGGATTCCATTTTACCGGGTTGAAACGTTTGGCCACCTGAGCGTAAGTATCGCTATAAATCCCTGCATGCGCCTGTATCTGTTCGCTAAGCCCGCGTGAAATTTTTTCGCCATTCCAAACACCGCCCAGTTCGGCATATATACCCCAATGGATAAACATGGAATATTTTCTA
Organism: Bacteroidales bacterium; assembly: GCA_031551645.1. Lineage (GTDB taxonomy): Bacteria > Bacteroidota > Bacteroidia > Bacteroidales > UBA4181 > JAIRLS01. The sequence goes on from JAVBNI010000164.1 coordinate 8,997, forward strand.
CCTTCCCACTGTTTCAAGGCATCGGGAGATATTTGCCCAAATAACGGAAATATTGCCAGGCAGACTAAAATAGTAACCAAAATTCTACGCATGGTGCAAAATTGAAAAATTCAGAAAACAAATATAAAAAAATTCACATAGACCTGTTAAATCTACGAATTCTTGTCAGGCTTTCATCCCGGTCAATACTCCGTCATGATATACAGGCACAATGTCTGTCAGATCGAGCGTATGACAATAGGGAATAACGTCGGCGGCATTGATCCTGCGCAAGCGTTCGTTCTGCGCAGCCTTCTTGATATAACCTAATAAATCGACTTTAGCCAATGACCACAAATCCATTGCAGCCAACGCACTGTCGCAAATAGTAGTAAACTTACCTGTGTCGATCAGCTTTTGGGCAACAGCTCCGGCAAATACCGAATCCTCAAGATTGAAACGGCCTTTCCATCCTGCACAAAGCAGAAACACATCGCGTCCGCCAGCCTCAATCCAGCGACAAAGCGCAGAAATATTGATAAAAGACCCCACAGCCGCACTATGACATTGTGCCGCCAGGTTTATAGTATGTGTACCGTTCGTAGTGCTATATGCAAGAGTTTTGCCATCGACTTTTTCCTTAGTAAAATAGTATGGTGAATTGCCTATGTCAGCAAAATCGAGTTTAATTCCATCGCGTTCGGCAGCAATGATATATTCGGTTCCGGCATGGGTTTTCAATTCATCCACTGTACTGATGGGGATCACCTTTTTCGCACCGTTCATGAATGCGGTACAAATAGATGTTGTGGCACGGAGAATGTCGATGGCTACAGCATTACAGTCATCATGGGAATAGAAAGGAAACTGAACCGGGGTAAAACAAACGGTAATCTGATACATTGAGTGGGAAACGAGGAGTGAGGAGTGAAGAGTGAAGAGTGAAGAGTGAAGAATACATATCATTCTACACTCTTAGGTCTTCGTTCTTCACTTTACAAACGGTGGTTTAACAACTTTGGCCTTTAATTTTTTATCACGGATGGAGACATAGATTTCCGAACCGGGAGCGGCATGTTCTGTGGTTACGTACCCCATTCCAATGCCTATTTTCAGGCAGGGCGACATGGTACCTGAAGTTACACTGCCAATAACGACACCTGCTGCATCTTCTATCTGATAATCGCGACGGGGAATACCCTTGTCGATCATTTCCAGACCGATCAATTTCCGGGAAACTCCTTCAGTTTTTTGTTTCAGCAACAAATCCTTGTCAATAAAATTCTTGCTATCGGTAAATTTGGTAATCCAACCCAGCCCGGCCTCGATAGGCGAAGTGGTATCGTCAATATCGTTACCGTAAAGGCAGAAACCTTTTTCGAGTCGCAAAGTATCGCGGGCCGCCAAGCCAATCGGTAGGATACCTTCCGGTCTTCCGGTATCGAACAAGGCATTCCAAATCCTGATTCCGTCATCGCTGTAAAAATACAACTCGAATCCGCCCGAACCGGTATATCCTGTGGCAGATATAATGACATTGGGCACCCCGGCAAAGTCGCCCGTCACAAACGAATAATACGGGATGCGTTCCAACTCGATGGAAGTCAATCGCTGCATCACTTGTAAAGCTTTAGGCCCTTGCACTGCCAATTGTGATATTTTACCGGAAGCATTTTCGAGTTCTGCACCAAATGTATTGTTCATTTGTATCCATTCCCAATCTTTTTCGACATTGGCGGCATTAACTACCAATAGGTATTTTTCATTCTCGTAATGGTATACCAGTATATCGTCCACAATGCCACCCTTACCGTTAGGCATGCAGGTGTATTGCGCTTTCCCAATATTCAATGCGGACGAGTCGTTGGTGGTGATATACTGAATGAACTCCAATGCCTTGGGGCCTTTCACCCATATTTCACCCATGTGCGACACATCGAATACACCCACTCCGTTTCGTACAGTCAGGTGTTCATTATTGATACCCGAATATTCTATCGGCATATTATATCCGGCAAACGGCATCATTTTGGCGCCGAGTTTCTGATGGATTGATTCGAAAATTGTACTTTTCATGGAAATAAGTTTAACGGATTTTATCACTCAAACATTTTAAGCAATTGAATATTGAATATCGATCATTGAATATTTTTATAAAAACAAGATTCTAACATCATACATCAAAACGCTAACATCGATTATTTACTACTGTTAAGTTAATTATAAGGCAAGACTATGAAAGCCCATAATTAATTATCAACATGCATGTTGTAATTTTTAATTCTTAACTCTTAATTCTTAATTTAAAAACGTTTTGATTTGACAGACATTTTATCCCAGTTATATTCAGGATTCATGCCCCCGTGTTCGTAAAAATATTTTACATTGGGCAACAGCTCTTCGTATGTGACGCAATATTTTTTCGGAAATTCTTCCATATCGCGTACAGGTACACTAACTATTTCATTGGAATTTTTATCGTCATCGCTCAACAAATGGTAGCTTTTTTTGTTGGATACATATTCGCATATCGGTATAGGCGTTTAAAGCTCACTAATTATTTTTTTAATTTTCTGCGGATTGGCTCGAATTTAATCATTCTGCAAATTAGGTTGTCAAAAACAGTATCCATGTGGTTGCGTCTATTGTATCTGTAATGGTATTCATC
>JAVBNI010000144.1:0-33283 GCA_031551645.1 Bacteroidales bacterium
GAAAAGCAGTTGAAGATGCGGTTGCGTTCGTTGCCGACCATCAAAAACAAGGAAAGCGCGTTGCGGATGGAGGTTAAACGGGCTAAAGACGAGGCACTTGAGTTGAAGCAAAAGTTTGAGGAGCAAATCGGCTCGTATGAGAAGATGGCAGCTCTCTGGAATGAATTTGAGCCTTCGCTTATCTCGGTACAGGACGTACATCTGTCTGCCCGCAAGTTAGCCGGTATTCGTGTGCCGGTACTTGATGAAGTAATTTTTGCCATGCAGCCCTTTAGCCTGTTCAATAGTCCGAAATGGTATCTGGATGGTATCCGCCTGTTACAGACGTTGGCCAAGACAGGCGTTGAATACGAATTTTGTGTCATGAAAATCGATCTCCTGGAACATGCCCGTAAAAAGACCACCCAGAAAGTGAATCTTTTTGAAAAAGTGCAAATTCCTGGTTTTGAAGACGCGATCCGTAAAATCAAACGGTTTATGGAAGACGAAGAAAATCTGTCAAAATCATCACAAAAAATCATGAAATCCAAACAAGCGGCGACAAGTGACAAGTGACGAGTGACAAGTTGGTACTTGTTTCCCGTCACCCGTCACTTGTCACCCGTCACTCATAAGAGTTATGGTTGAGAAAATGAAAAAATACAGTTTCCTGATTTATTATAAAACTTATAATGAATTTTTGGAAAGCATACGGCAGGCTGGTGTAGTACACATCGTGGAGAAACAGAAAGGTATTCCCGACGATGCTACTGACCTGCGACAGCAATTGGCTACAGCCGATTCGCTAAAAAAAACTATCAGTTCGCTGCAGCGCAAGCTGGCCGAGCTGAAAGGTGTGAATCCACGTGCGATTGATGAGACTATCGATGGCATGGCAGTGTTGGCCACATACGAGCAATTGAAGGCGCAGGAAGAACAATTGACAGCTCAGCAACAAATCCATCAAAAGGAAATCGATAATATGACAATATGGGGCGATTTCGATCCGGAAATGCTCCAAAAGCTGGAACAAGCAGGCAGACAATTGAAATTCTATTCATGCCGCGAACGTGAATTTAATCCTGAATGGACAGATAAGTTTGATGTAATTGAAATTGCACATACAGGAACGGTTATTTATTTTGTAACGGTAACGCCTGTTGGTCTCGAGGAAGAACCTGACGCCGAAAAAATACGGATTTCCGACCAGTCGCTCGGACAACTGAAAACCGTCATACAAGAAAATCAAAAACAGGTGGCGAATATCGACAAACAGCTTGATCAACTTGCGGCAGAGCATATTAACAATCTAAAAGAAACACAACGGCAACTGCTTGAAAATATTGATCTGAACAAGGTGCACTTGCAGATGGAAAAAAAGGCAGATGAAAAGCTGATCCTGCTTGAAGGTTGGGTACCCGAAGTGAAAGAACCGGAGCTGATACAGGCTCTTGAAAAGCAAGATGTTTATTATGTGGGCGAAACTCCGGCCAAGGACGATAATTCCGTTCCGATTTTGTTGAAAAATAATTGGTTTACCCGATTATTCGAACCGATTGGCGAATTGTATGATTTCCCGAATTACCATGAATTAGACTTAACGCCGTTTTTTGCACCTTTTTACATGTTGTTTTTTGGGCTTTGCCTTGGCGATGCGGGATATGGGTTGTTGCTATTGCTTGCAGCTTTGATTGCAAGGCCAAGAGTAAAACCATCGATGAAACCAATCATATCACTAGTAGCGGTATTAGGGGCTGCCACTATGGTCTGTGGTAGCATTGGCGGCACGTTTTTCGGAATATCATTGTTAGATGCAAAGTGGCCCTGGCTTGAATCGTTCAAAAAATTCATGCTCGACTCCGACCAGTTGTTTAATTTAGCATTGATATTGGGTGGGATCCAAATTATTTTTGGTATGATCGTCAAAGGTGTTGGTATTATCCGTCGTAATGGTTTCGCCTACTCCTTGGAAACCTGGGGCTGGCTCATCCTGATTTTAGGCGGTGGTGGTTTGTACCTTGCTTCTGAAAAGACTTTGCTTTCACCTGATACTGCCCGTTACTTATGTTATGCTATATTGGGGGTATCCGGCGTACTTATCTTCATTTTGAATACTCCCGGAAGAAATCCATTGATCAATGTCGGTACCGGGCTGTGGAATACCTATAACATGGTAACTGGGGTAATGGGTGACCTGTTATCTTACATCCGTTTATTTGCTTTGGGTATTTGCGGCGGTGTTATGGGTTTTGTGTTCAATGACCTGGCGACGCAGATGAGCGGCGATATCCCGGTGGTAAGTCAATTAGTGATGCTTGTTATCCTCCTGGCCGGTCATTCGCTGAATATTTTTATGTCGGGTTTGGGCGCTTTTGTCCACCCAATGCGTCTTACCTTTGTCGAATTTTACAAGAATGCAGGATTTGAAGGAGGTGGAAAAAAATATAAACCGTTAAAGCACATTGAAAGTAATTAAGAATGAAGAATTAAAAATGAAGAATGAGAGCGACTCGTAACCTGTCACTCGTAACTAAATAAAATAATTAAATCAAAAATCAATAAATTATGCAACCTATTATTTTAGCTTATATTGGGATTGGCCTGATGGTTGGGCTGGCTGGTATCGGAAGTGCGTTTGGTGTAACCATTACCGGAAATGCCTCCATCGGAGCAATGAAGAAAAATCCGGATGCTTTCGGTAACTACATGGTGTTGAGTGCACTTCCGGGGACTCAGGGTTTGTATGGCTTCTTGGGTTACTTCCTGTTAGCCGGTTATCTTGTTCCCGAAATCACCATGTTCCAGGCTGCGGCTATCTTTGGCGCCGGGTTGGCTTTAGGGACAGTCGGTTTATTGTCGGCAATCCGCCAGGGGCAGGTTTGCGCCAATGGTATCGCAGGCATCGGCGCCGGTTACGATGTATTCGGCAAAACTCTGATATTAGCTGTTTTTCCCGAATTGTATGCTATTGTTGCTTTGGCCGCAACGTTCATGATCGGCGGATCATTAGGATAATTTCAAATTTAAGGAATAGCTTACCGGGTACAGAAAGGCCCGGTAGGTTTTGTTTGTTTAGATCGAATAAGGAACGGTTTTTGTTGTTTTTTTGTAAAAGGTAGTGATATGAGAACAGTTACAGATATTCCAGATCTACAGACACGAAAGTTACGTGTCATTGAAAACATTATACGTTCACAAGATGAAGTTTTTATTTCACAGGTTGAATCTCTTATCGGCAAAGCGAGGCCTAAAATCAGGCGAATGACAAAAGAAGAACTGGTTAATCGCATCAAACAATCAGAGGAAGATATTCGATGCGGGCGAGTAATTACTCAAGAAGACTTAGAGAAACAATCGGAAAATTGGTAATTAATGAAGGTTGTCTGGACTGAATTCGCAATTTCCACATTAAAGGAAATTTATTTGTACCATAAAGAGCATACATCCGTACAAGTTGCAAATAAAGTAAAGACAGAAATAGTCTCTTCTGTAAGATAATTAACCAAACATCCCAAATTGGGTACTGTGGAACAAAACTTATTACATCTTGTTAAAGAATAACGCTTTTTAGTTTCAGGACATTACAAAGTAATATATCATCCTGACAAAAAGGTCATATACATCAACGATGTTTTTGATTGTCGACAAGACCCACAAAAAATGAAAAAACGAATCACATAACGAATGTTAGCCCCAATGACATTGAATTCCTCCATATCACTTCGTGCTGTCGAACCGGAAGATCTTGCCCTTTTGTATCTGTGGGAAAACGACCGGACAGTATGGTTTGTGAGTAACACACTGGTACCGTTTTCGCGATATCAGTTGAAACGGTATATCGAGTCGAACCCCAGTGATATCCATGCCAACCAACAGCTACGGATGATGATCGATTGCAAAGAACCGACATTACCGGTGCGTACTGTCGGAAGTATCGATTTGTTTGACTTTGACCCGATCCATCAACGGGCCGGACTGGGGATATTGATTGCATCGTCCGACGATCGCCGTCAGGGATACGCTTTTGAAGCCATACAACTGATGATTGATTACTGCCGGAGGGTACTGTTTTTACATCAATTATATTGTAATATTCCGGCAAGCAATGTAGCCAGTATCAAGTTGTTTGGGAAAGCCGGGTTTGAAATTACCGGGACAAAAAAAGATTGGTTGAGAACTGAAAATGGCTGGGAGGACGAATTTTTATTACAATTGATAATCGGTTAGTGACAATGACAAAATAACATCCCCATCTCTTTCAGACAGGATTAACATGATTTACAAGATGTAAATAATCCTGTAAATCATGTTAATCCTGTCAAATGAATAAGTCATTTTGTCTTCATTCCTTAGCTCCATCATTTTTATAAAATATCCAAATGCCAGTAGTATAAATAACTACCGGCATTTTTAAGCAAAAAACAACTTCGAATTTATCCTGATGATGCGTTTCAGTTACTCATCGATTTAACGGTTTCGGCTAAACGGAGGAATTCGTGCCGGTAACCTTTAGGGTCGGTTCCTAATCCTGTTTCCGCAAGAGCAATTACTTTATCATAATTGGCCGAACCTTTGAAATCGGAATCACGCAACAATTGTCCAAACATGGCAACTGCTGCTGCAAACTGAAAATCATCCGAAACCTTATTCTTTTTACTGTCGATCACAGCTATTTCCATCTTACGGCTTTTATCTTCGTCCGGAAGTTTATAACGCAATTTGACAGTTAACAGGTCGGGAGAACTGTTATCCATACTGACGGTAGGCTTGATTTTGGATTGATATTTCAATTCATCAACACTCCCCGGAATATTACCTTTGACTCCTACAGGAACCACTTCATAAAATGCGACCACAGTATGGCCTGCACCCATCTCACCAGCATCTTTCGTGTCATCATTGAAATCTTCCTTATTCAATAATCGGCTTTCGTATCCAATCAACCGGTACGACTGTACCCTGGTCGGATTGAATTCGATTTGAAGTTTTACATCTTTTGCTACGGTATACATCGTTGCCCCAAATTCCAGTACCAATACTTTATTGGCTTCCTGCATGTTGTCGATATAAGCATGATTTCCATTACCTTTTTCGGCTAATGTTTGCATTTTGCTGTCTTTGTAATTACCCATGCCGTAGCCCAGCACTGTCAGGTAAACGCCACTTTTGCGTTCCGTCTCGATCAGGCTTTCGAGATCCTTGTTGCTTGATACGCCGACATTGAAATCACCGTCAGTGCAAAGGATGATCCGGTTATTACCATCTTTAATAAAATTTTTCTTTGCGATCTTATAGGCCAGCTGGATACCTGCGCCACCCGCGGTCGACCCTCCTGCAGTGAGGTTATCTAATGCCTCGCGTATTTTTTGTTTGTCATTGCCGGGAGTGGATGGAAGCGCTTCGCCTGCTGCTCCTGCATATACCACAATTGCTACTTTATCCTTATCCCTAAGATTGTTTACCAGCATCTTGAGCGATGATTTCACCAAATCCAGCTTTGTGGGGCCATACATTGACCCGGAGACATCTATCAGGAAAACAAAGTTGGAGGCCGGTAAATTTTCATCGGCAATTTCCTTTGCTTTAATGCCGATACGTACCAGACGATGTGATGTATTCCACGGACATTCGCCTATTTCGGTAGTAATCCGTACCGGATCGTTGCCATCGGGGCGGGCATCACCATAACTGAAATAATTTACCAGTTCTTCTGTACGGATGGCATCTTTGGGAGGCAATTGTCCCTGGTTGACGAACCGGCGCATGTTGCTGTAAGAAGCGGCATCCACATCAATGGAGAAAGTAGACAAAGGTTCGTCCAACGCCGGTTTAAAACGGTTTTCTACCACCGTGTTGTAGTCTTCTGTATTTTGTGAAGGCGCTGCCGGAATATAAGAATATGATACGGCTTGTTCATATTGGACGGAAGCCTTGGAAACCTTTGTTCTTGCCAAATCACGTCTCTCGTTTACATCACATGCAACCACCACGCATTCGTCCAATGTCACGACCGAACTCCCCAGAGAAACATTGTGCTCCGCTTTAGTCACTTTTACCTCTTTGGTATCATAACCGACAAATGAAAATACCAAAACTGTTCCTTTTTGCACTTGAATGCTGTATTTACCGTTTATATCACTCACTGTCCCCCGGGTACTGCCTTTTACTACAATTGTCACACCCGGAAGGGCTTCACCTGTGTCAGAATCTGTTACTTTTCCGGTAACGGTCATTGTTTGCGCCATTGTCATAACCGGCATCAATAAGCCGATCAATATGGCCGTCCATTTGGTTTTTACAAAAATCTTTTTCATCGTCCTTGGAATTTAAATGAATACTCTACGTTTTAAAAAATCATTCTTTTCCCTATAGATGGTATTCCATGTTAAATTCCATAAACAAAAAGAAAAAATTTATATGAATATCGGATATTTTACCTACAAGATGAGCAATTACGACGAGATGTAGAGACGGCACGCGCGCCGTCTCTACCAGTAGAACATATATTCAAAAAAAGGGATCAAGATAAATAATATGTTGGCGAGAAATCTTTGTTGATGCCCTAACAGGCAATCGTTGGTTTAGGGCGATCATATCTATTGATATTGTTGTCCTATCGGACTACTTAGCGCAAGCGATCTCACGCAAGTAATTTCGGTAACGAAAATTCCCCGTCAGGGGAAAAATGTCAATAGGATCGGGTAACCCAGAAGAGTTAAATTGCCCGTTAGGGCATAAACAAATGTAAAATTTCATATCACCAACAGACTTTTACACTTGATCCAAAAAAAGACCTGCCGGACATAAATGTCCGGCAGGTCGAAAGTGAATGATTTGGTGTTTTCAAAAGTCCGAAAAAGCGTTTTCATCGGAAAATTCGTGAGGCAAAGATATGTATTACTCTTGTTCCTATTACCTATCCGAAAGTGCAGTTTTTGCGTCGGACAAGCAAAACCGCACTTTGGTGCAGGTGCTACTAATCAATCACTCCGCTGCTTGCGGCGGAGTATGGGGGATTTATTTTTATGCGCCCCAAGGGGGCGGGGAATTATACCCAAAGAGATTAAACTTTATTTTGATCAACGTGTTAAGTTATAAAAGCATTGAATAAAATAGTCATTAGACTCAATCCTTTTATAGTAAACCATAATAAAATGAAAATAACAGACAAAGTGAAGAAATGCGGTAAAATAGCATCTGTAGGAGCCATTTTATCCGTAGGAATGTTGATTGCTCCGACAGACTCTTATGCGCAACAGAAGAGCAGTCAAAAACCGAATATCATTGTCATTATGACCGATGATGTCGGGGTAGGCGACCTTGGGTGTTACGGAGGCGGTGTCATGCGTGGCGCTCCCACTCCCCATTTAGATAAAATGGCCCAGGAGGGCATGCGTTTTGTAGACTACTACGGACAAGCCAGTTGTACGGCAGGAAGGGCATCATTCATTACCGGACGCGTCCCTATCCGTACTTCCATGTCATCCGTATTGGCTCCGGGCGACCCCAACGGCCTGAAAAAACAAACGCCAACCATTGCGCAAGCGATGAAACAACAAGGTTATAAAACCGTACAGTTGGGCAAGTGGCATTTGGGCGACAAGGTAGAAAATTTCCCTACATCCATAGGGTTTGATGAAATGTACCACATGACCCCTTACTACGCCGGCGTTTATGCTTACGAAGATCCTGAATTACATCCTAATTTTCCACGTAATGATCCGCAATTTATGAAAGAATGGAAAGCATTGGCGGTTCTTTCGGAATTTGAAGGAAAAGCGGGAGAAAAGGCAAAGGTGGTAACGGAAAATTTCAATTATCAAAACCTGAAAACGGGAGATGATAATATCCGCACGAAAACCATCGAATGGATCAATGCAAACTATAAAAGCGGACCATTTTTCATGTATGTGAACTTCCTGAAAGTTCACAACCCAAACAATCCTGTCGACCGTTGGAAAGGAAAAGCTCCCGGAGGGATGCCTTATCAGGATGCTTTAATGGAGTTGGACGAGAACAGCGGGCTAATCATCCAGGCAGTACGGGATTTGGGGATTGCTGAAAATACGTTAATCGTTTGGACGACCGATAATGGCGCGTGGGTGGACGCCTGGCCCGATGCAGGTTACACCCCGTTCCGCGGGATGAAAGGAACCCCATTCGAAGGCGGTTTCCGTTGTCCTGCCATCGCTTGGTGGCCGGGTCATATCAAAGCGGGTTCGGTAGCTTATGACATGATGAGCCACATGGATTGGTGGCCGACATTCGTAGCGCTTGCAGGCGGTACTCCTCCACCGTACAAATGGAAAGATAACAGCGGCAAACCGATTATCTTCGACGGGATCGATAATAGCGATTTGCTTTTGGGAAAGGGGCCGGGAAAACGGGATTTCTTTGCCTATTTTAACGATCAGTATTTTGGCGCTATCCGCTATACCAACCTGAAGATGGTATTTACCGCCAAGGATACATGGTTAGGCCCCGAACTGCCGGTAAACCCTCCTGCCATATATGATTTGTGGCAAGACCCGGGTGAAAACTACGACCTGATTTTCAACGGCGCAGCACCTACCCGTGGTGAGTTAAAAACCTCCCCGGGACGTTATTCCGGACAGGATAACGCGTGGATGGCCATCAAGATGAATCCCAAATTGATTTCCTTCCTTGAAGAATTCAAAAGTTACCCGAACATCCCTTACAAACCTTGGGGTATGGGGTTAACCAAGGTTATTCCGGAAGATTTCAAGTAACAGCATCATTATCCTGACATCTGAAAAGCAGTTAAAGCATTATGTTTTAGCTGCTTTTTAGTTTTGATGGTTATCGAAAATATTCCTTATGCTTTTGTGCAATATACCGTCCGCATGCGGCAAGAGAGGATACGGTGCTGTTCCCCGCATTCAGAGAAATTTTGTCGAAACGCGAATACCGTTTTCATTGGGCGAGGAATTTGAAGAAAATAAACACCGGCTTTTCGGCGAAAAAGGATTTGGAAAAATCGTTGGAAATATACGAGCTTGGCGATTTTACACCGAGCCTGTAAATGAAAAAGGTCTATTTTATCTGCATAAAGTCTTCTCCATACAACCCAACCAGAATGCTGTTACCATGCGTGTCGACCCTTAATCCGCCATACCTGGCATTCTCATACTTTTCGGCCTGACCTTCCTCGAAAAAATAGGACTCAGCACCGATACGGTTACCCCAGGATTTATATTTGATGATGATTTCTCCTTCGTTTACAGGATGTTTGTCACGTTGCATCCGTAGCAACGTTCCCACATGGTGGCCATCCAGTTGCAGCACGAAAAATCCATTTTCCGGGATGCTGTCTGCACGCCAAGTGGCTATTTTGTAGTTCAATGACATATAGTCGCCCTGCATCAACGACCGTGGATCTACCGGTGCGAGTTCGAGCAATACCAATTGCCCGTTTTTCAACGTACTTTCCTTCTGCTCCACCGACCATGCAAAAAACGCCAGTACCAACACCAGATTGGTAATAATGATTGTGTTTCTATATCGGGCTATCATCTTTCTTTGTTTTATGGAACAACAACCACATGACCAGGAAAAGCATACCCAAGAAAAAAAGAAATCCAGACTTGGCCAGCAGCGTGATACTCAAATCGTAATAGTATTTTGGATGAGTGCATACATCAATAAGACCAGGCTCATTACAAAGGCAGGCTTATAACTGTCCCTGAAACTAAGCAACATCATGAAAATAGCTCCGGAAATGGCCGGTGCATAGAGCGTAGGAAGCAGTATCAATATCGACAGTGCATAAAATATGATACTGTTGCGAGTGGAGACACCACACGTCCTGAGGATTTGCCGGACAAGGAACATAATGCCTGCCCAGATAAACAACGACAATACCCAACCATAACTTACACCGGCATCATCCCAAACGGGTTGCAATGCAACGGCCAGCAGCAAAGCAGCCAATGATACGAATAGACCCGTCACGACAGGTTGATACAAGCGGTTGATCTTTGGCGTTGACGATATGAGCGCTGCTTCGTACAAACAGGTACAGGTAAGTGTCAGTATAGTCATGGCTGTGTGCATGTGCAGGCATTGCCCGGTATCCGACTCAAAATAGAGGCCGGCAATACTGCCGTTCAGAAGCAATATGGAGATAAACGCCATGACATATTTGTCTGTAAGCAAGAGTGTAACCAACGAAATTACCATCAAGGCGCAGCAGGCAGCAGACAGACCGCCCGAACCAATGGCTACCAGGACACATCCGAGGATGTATAGGCTCACAATGGTAGCATCGAGAAAGGTGTGGCTCCTCAATAACCCGCTTCCTGCCAGCGCTCCGGCAATGAATCCGACACCCATTACGGTCATACTTGTTTCCGATCCCAACATCCCGGAAAGGAACAGGAAAACGAGAAATAGTACTCCCGCAGCAAAGCCCCCGATGATTGATAAAATTTTGATACCAATGTTGGAAAACAAGGCATCGTGACGGGAAGCCTCACCGGCTATGGCTTCCGCATCGCAATGAAAGGCATCGCCAGTTTCGTGCCCGATATCCTCCAGTCATCCGTTTATTTCCTTACTTTGTTCCATGCCATTGTTTATTGAGGCGGTAAATAATTCTTGATAGTACGGCAACACATCCGATAACGAACAAGCCGGCCACAAACGTAGCTGCTATCGGTTCGTTGATAAACTTGATGAGGAGCGCCGTCAGTATGGCGATGATGCTGGCGGCAATTACCAACAAGTACGATGTATAACGGCATTGCAGACTATAAACCGCGCCCACAACGTATACAATTGTTGTAAACAACAGGTTGACCCCCAAAAGCCATCCGTCGTGATAGCCGTATATTCCTGCAATAATCCAAACAGTAGTGTTTATTGCAGCAAACAGCCCCACTGTAACAAAAAGCCATCCGGGACGCTGTTTTAAGGAAAGGAACTCTCCAATGATAACGAACCCAGTATTGACAGCAAATAGAATAACGGACAGAAGCATTTCATCGGAATGAGAATACATCCAGTACAAGTAAATAGTGGTATTGACCAACGCCAGGAACAACAGCCATAATGGCGCAAAACCAGCAACTACTACCCATATGGCGATGCAGACAGTCCATACGGCAAACAACTCCCAACTGTCGGCACCGGTTTGGTAAACCTGCCCGTAAACAGCGAACAACGCTCCTACCAGCAAAGCAGCACCCATCAAGATGGTATTTTTTGCCGTCTGTGGTATTTTTGTGTAACCGCCCATGGCTACACAACCGATCAAGAGCACACAAACAATGCCCATTTTTACAAAAGGGTGCATTTCTTCCCAATTGTAGGCAAAGAAGAAGATAACACCTGCTACTGTAAAACCGGTACCAAGTGATAAAAGAAATAAATCAAGGAAACGGCGCCAAGCTTCCCTCCCGGCATATACGATTTTGGCAAGCGAATGATCGACCCCATCTGCCGGCCAATTGCTGTTGCGGCTGATGATATGGATCAAGTTCCGGGATAATGCCGCTTTACGGTTTTTATTGATTGTCGTAACGTCCATAAAATATTTTTGAACTGTACAAAAGTACAATTATCCGGGGATAATGTTTACGATTTTTTGGCCACTACGAGAAAGTAATGCCTTGGAATGTCTTTTGTATTTCCACTGACATAGCCTACTCCTTCAATCAACACTTTGCAAGTGTATAAAATGATAATCAGTCATTTAAAAGGATTTACACATCCTCTTTTTGTAAACAACTCCAAAGAAGAGCTGTATTTTCAATGGCTAAATCAAGAATTCTATTTCGACCCTGTCAGCAGCTTCGCAGCCTGTCAGGTCATTGGCGTGGTGACCTGACAGGTAGGGTGTTCAAAACTCAGTAAAAAGTTCTTTCAAAAAACGCTTCTTTTTACATTTTAATATATTTAAAATAAGTAATTTGAATAAATAATACATGATGGAATTTATTTTACAAAACAGTACTCTATGTTTTATAATTATAAAACAGCGTTTACCAATACTTTCAATGTAATTTTTAATAAAAATTGCATGAAAAATTTCATCAAGTTTTGAACACCCTACCTGACAGGGTCGATAGACCTGTCAGAGTCATTACTAAACGACATTAGCTAAATACTTATTTGGGCTTTCAACGACTTATCCGATTTAAATGGATAATTTTTATTGGCCAGTTTCATTTCAACGTTTTCACCATTTATGTCAATAGCAACAGGTTCACCGGGGAATAGATTTTTCGCATGTGAAGCTAAAACAAAAACTTTCTCGGCGCCGTCGCCTACGCCAAAGTCCCATACCTCGTCGGGTTGTGCCAAACGGTCGCCGGCATAGATTGATTCTGCCGGCATATTCAATAATATATTGTATGCTTCGTCGATGGATTTTCCTTTCAACCCTTCGAGACAGACCGGATTTCGTTCGATGGTAGCCTTCACAAAAGGCTCCCAACTAACTTCGGTCATCTCACGATAGGCATAGCGGGCAAGATCGGCTATGCCATTTTGTGGGGCCATCGCTTTAATGTGTGCTATCATTTCCTCGCGCGTTTGGTCCACAGTCAGATGTAACCGGGGGACATCCATGTATTTTTTGTTTTCGTCAGGTAGCCGGGGATTGATATGAATAAACCCGCGCATTTCCTCGAACATGTCGCGCATTTTTTCACAACGTTCAGGCATAATACGGTCGAGGAAATAGTCCTTTTTCTCATCAAAACTCAACTGGTCGTTTTTATTCAGAAACTCTTCGAAATCGTTGATGATGATTCTACCTTCCTGGGGAGCGAAATGAAAATCGCGCGGATCCACTTCTTCAAACAGGGATTTGCGGCTGTCGCCAGTGAATTTATTTTTACTGGAATGTTCGTAACTGAATATCGTCCGCAATTCGATATAGCATTCTTTGTTGTTGCGTATATGCCTGTACTGGAAACAGTCCCAGAACTCACCTTTTGTCCGCAGGAAATTGGTAAATATTTCAAACGTAAAATCTGTCGTGAGGAATTCACGCAGGCTTTTTTCGAACCCTTTGTAAGCTTCCCGGTCAATAGTTGCTTCTTCAAACATGGTATGAATATAACCGGTAAGATGCGACACAATGGTTATTTTTTCATTTTCAATGGCCCGCCGGGCCTTGGCAGATAGTTCGGTTCCATTATACCACATGTTTTTGGTGACAATACGGCGATTGTTGGTCAAAGTTCCATCGCGTTCGGCGATAAAATTCTGTGAATGCAAGGGTGTAGCTATCAGGAATATTTTTTCAAGCGGAATACGTCCCACGATAAACATGGCCGCTGCATAAAGCGACGATAGCGATACGCATTCGCCCGCACCAGCCGTGTAACCTTCCTTGTAACGAAAAGCCATCATAGCTTCCACTGTTTCGGTTTTCCAGTAAGGAATTGTGTTATCTGTATATTTGTCCAAACCAAAATGCCGGCGAATATCAATATCGAAATAATATTTATCGCCTTCGTAACCGAACAAGGCATTACTCTGTTTCAGGCTCTCGGCATCAATAAAACTGCGGAACCGGGACATTTCCTTTTCCTTGTTGGTCAATCCCCAGGTATCCAGGTCGAGGTTGAACGCGAAATGATCCATGATGTACTGCTTCACCCGGTTGATCTTGTAGGTGAAAGACTTGTTTTCGATATTGGCAAACCATGGATCGTCGCGCCATTTCCAGATTTCGGGCGACATAATATTGGCCAGTACCAAAGAGTAGAACAATTCGGGAAAAATAAATATCTCCATGTCGGACAAGGTATATGCCGACGAATATTTTTCTAAGTTTCTGTTGTCGAACGTACTTTTATTCATAAAGCTTAGGAAAAATAAAACAAAACCTAATGGCCGGATGTATATCCGCCATCATCATCAAATCTGTTATTGTTATTATGATTGGTTCGCCCCGCAGCAATTCTTATATTTTTTGCCACTACCGCATGGACACGGATCGTTGCGACCGACTTTCTTTTCGGTCTTGACGAAAGGTTGTGGAGCCTGCCGTTCACGGGTATCCTGCGTTTCAGGAGACGATTGCTGTCCGTCGCCACCCGAAGCTCGCGAGGCAAATTCGCTTTTACGGGCTTGCATCCGGCTCATATCCAGCCGACGGGGCGCTTGTGCGCGTTGTACTTCATTAGGATCACGAAGGGGAATACTACTCTTCATCAGCATGGATACCACATCGCGATTTACTTTTTCAATCATCGTCTTGAATAATTCAAACGACTCGAATTTATAAATCAGCAACGGATCCTTCTGCTCATAACTGGCATTTTGAACCGATTGACGAAGATCGTCCAGTTCGCGAAGATGTTCCTTCCATGCTTCGTCAATGGTGGCCAGGATAGCACTTTTTTCGAATGAGCGGATCATCTCGCGACCTTGTGTTTCGTATGCTTTACGAAGGTTGGTTATCACCTGGTACATGCGACGTCCGTCAGTAAACGGGATTACAATATTTTCGTATTGCGAGCCCTGGTTTTCGAATACATCCTTGACCACCGGCATGGCTTGCAGTGCAT
Source organism: Bacteroidales bacterium (assembly GCA_031551645.1). Classification (GTDB taxonomy): domain Bacteria; phylum Bacteroidota; class Bacteroidia; order Bacteroidales; family UBA4181; genus JAIRLS01. Next base: position 14,523 of record JAVBNI010000144.1, read on the forward strand.
TGGTTTCGGTTTTCCGCTGGTATGTCTTCTGTGCATCCTCGTATACGGCCTGTACCGTATCTTCCACTGAATCCTTACGGAAAGCCTCTTCGCTTACCGGCATTTCAATCGAAAAGTAACGGATAAGCTCCATGTTCAGACCTTCATAATCCTGGGCACTATGATAGTTGGTGACGGTATTTTCGATCACATCGTACATCATATTGGCAATGTCAATGTTCAGACGTTCTCCATATAGGGCATGACGCCGTTTGGTATAGATAACTTCGCGCTGCGAATTCATCACATCGTCATATTCCAGCAAACGCTTACGAATACCGAAGTTATTTTCTTCTACTTTGCGTTGGGCACGTTCGATGGACTTGGTGATCATCGAATGCTGGATCACTTCGCCTTCTTTCAAGCCCAACCTGTCCATCAACCCGGCAATACGGTCGGAGCCAAAAAGACGCATCAAGTCGTCTTCGAGCGAGACGAAGAACTGCGAACTACCGGGGTCGCCCTGACGTCCAGCACGTCCGCGCAACTGGCGGTCGACACGGCGCGACTCATGACGTTCGGTACCCACAATCGCCAAACCGCCTGCCGCTTTTACTTCGGGCGACAGCTTGATGTCGGTACCACGACCCGCCATGTTTGTAGCGATGGTTACCGTCCCGGTTTTACCAGCTTCGGCCACAATTTCGGCTTCGCGCTGGTGCAGTTTCGCGTTTAACACATTGTGTTTAATTTTGCGAAGGTTAAGCATCTTACTGAGCAATTCGGATATTTCCACCGAAGTGGTACCTACCAACACCGGACGGCCGTTGTTCACCAGGTTGACAATTTCTTCGATGACAGAGTTGTATTTTTCACGTTTGGTTTTGTATACCAGATCTTCGTGGTCTTTACGGATAATAGACCTGTTGGTGGGAATGACCACCACGTCGAGTTTGTAGATGTTCCACAACTCGCCGGCTTCCGTTTCGGCTGTACCGGTCATACCTGCCAGCTTGTGATACATACGGAAATAATTCTGCAGGGTAATGGTAGCAAATGTCTGGGTGGCAGCTTCTACTTTCACACTTTCCTTTGCTTCAATAGCCTGGTGCAGCCCGTCCGAGTACCGGCGGCCTTCCATGATACGGCCTGTCTGTTCATCGACGATTTTAACCTTGTTGTCGATCACTACATATTCGTCATCTTTTTCGAACAACGTATATGCTTTGAGCAGCTGGTTGACAGTATGTACACGCTCCGACTTGATCGCATAATCCTGCAACAACTCATCTTTTTTAGCAACTTTTTCTTCTGCCGAAAAGGTTTGTTTTTCCAGGTCGGAAATTGCTGATCCCATGTCAGGCAGGATAAAGAAATTCGGATCTTCGGTCTTGCGTGTCAGCACTTCGATACCTTTGTCCGTCAACTCGATGCTGTTGTGTTTTTCGTCGATTACAAAGAATAGCTCATCGGTAACGATATGCATATTTTTGTTGTTCTCCTGCATGTAGAAGTTTTCGGTCTTCTGGAGCAATTGTTTATGCCCTTGTTCGCTGAGAAGTTTGATGAGCGGTTTGTTTTTGGGCAATCCTTTATGAGCACGGAGTAACAACAACCCGCCTTTATCTTTTTCTTTCGCATCTTCGCTATCGACTAAGCTTTTGGCCTCAGCCAGTATTTGTGTTACCAAACGGCGCTGTTCTCCGAAAAGCTGTTCCACCCGCGGTTTATATTCGTCGAATAATTGATTGTCGCCACGCGGTACCGGACCGGCAATGATCAACGGCGTACGGGCATCGTCGATCAACACGGAGTCGACCTCATCCACAATTGAATAATGATGCTTGCGTTGTACCAGATCGTCGGGGCTGATAGCCATATTATCACGCAGATAGTCGAAACCGAATTCGTTATTCGTCCCAAAAGTAATATCGGAATTATATGCCTGGCGACGTTGCGGAGAATTGGGCTGGTGTTTGTCAATACAATCCACCGACAGGCCGTGAAATTCATATAACGGGCCCATCCACTCGGAGTCACGTTTGGAAAGATAATCATTCACCGTCACCACATGTACGCCGCGCCCGGCCAAGGCATTGAGGAAGACAGGAAGTGTTGCGACCAGTGTTTTTCCTTCACCTGTGGCCATTTCGGCGATTTTGCCCTGATGTAAAGCCACACCACCGATCAACTGAACATCATAATGCACCATGTCCCAGGTAATTTCATTACCGCCAGCCATCCAATGGTTCAGATATACAGCCTTGTCACCTTCGATCAACACATTGTTCTTTTTTACCGCAAGAGCACGGTCGAAATCATTGGCCTCCACTTCTACCCGTTCGTTTTCCTTGAGGCGGCGGGCAGTTTCCTTCACGACCGCAAAGGCTGTAGGTAATATCTCATTGAGTACATTTTCGATTGTTTTCACCACGTCTTTCTCAAGATTGTCTATTTCCTTGTATAGCCTTTCGACATCATCGACAGAAGCATCCATCGCTTCGGCTTTTTCTTTCAAATTGGCTATTTCGGCTTCATCTTCCTGTATAGCATCCTGTATTTTCTTTTTCAACATGGCGGTTTCCGTCCGCAACTGATCATTCGAAAAGCCTATGACCCGGTCGTATTCTTTTTTCACCTTATCCACATAAGGCTGGATTTCTTTCATGTCGCGGTCGGCTTTGTTGCCAAAAAGTGATGATAGAAGAGAATTTATAACGCTCATTGTGATATTTTTAATTAAAAAATGTCCGGTTGGACAAAAACAATCTGCAAAAATACAAATATTTGCGCAAATGTCCAAGTATTCCGACAAAGAGCAGTAATTCAGTCTCAAAAATAAAAAAGTTTACCTGATCCCCGTATTTACGATAAAGGCAAAACAACTACACTCCGGCAGATTTGTTATCCCCGGATTTTTGGCTATCCCACATGTGATTTCTTTTCGTTTTTTCAGATGATTTTGATCATCTTCAGAGTGATGCGGGAAAGTGTTCGACAACAATTAGTAGATTTGAAAGCCGGGAAAATAGACTGGTAAGTAAGGAAAGAGAAAAATAGCTATTTTTGTAATTGTTAACCACAAGCTGTTATTGATAAACATAAATATTTGAAAGGTTTTTATTAGCTTTGTTCAGTTAATCACATGATACACCACTCAATATGAGCAAGCAGAAAAAAAAGAAACCCAATGCATTAGCGCAACAGAAGTTGTTGATAGCGCAAGGAAAGAACGAATTCCGGCGTAAGGTTCAATGGCTTTGTTCGTTATTGGGGGAAGGTCCGTATTTCAAATTACTTGAAAATTATATTGATCTTATATTCCAAATAAAGCCCAAGGCGCTGAAAATAGTTGCCAACGATAGCCGTGTCAGTAAAGAATTTATCGAGTTTGTCAAAACTGATCTGAATAACTATATTGATGGGATTACTTCCGAAATATATAAGGACGGGCCGGAGATCAGTTTGAGGGAATATATTTTTGTGTTGTATACCGTACAAAATTACCTGGAACTGTACCCCGAGCGAAATGTGAACGGAACTTTTGACCACATCCTGGACGATTATAAAAATAGATTTGCACGGCTACTGTTAGACATTGTCCAGAGGAGCGAATATCTCGGTGTGAGGTGCAGTGATTTTTGCGAATGTTTTTTTCGGGTGCAGTATGATTTCGGCATAGCGAAGGAAAAGAGCAGGGTGACGTTGAATAACACAGTGATCATTTCGTCTGAAGCTCCTCAATGGCGGCAGGTACAGATTGGCGCCGGCAAACGTGCTGCAGCCCGTGTAGGCTGGAGCTATTCCGATGCTGTTAAGTGGATGACAGTTAAACCTTCGCAATTGGGCATTAAAAAAGCCGGTAACGACGCCCCAATGGATGTGTACATACAGCAACATGCCGTTCGGCGTTTGTACGAACGTATCGGCGGCAGGTACGCCGATATTATGAATAGGGATACTCTTCTGTCATTCATTGAGTTGAATGCTTTTACCACAGGCGGCGGAAACATCCTGATCGAGCACCGCATTGCCGACCTGAAAGCCGGTTACTTTGCGGCTACCATCACCGATGAGGTGCTGCTGATACGTACTTTCCTTTTTATCACTCACATTGGAACGCCCGAAGGCCGGAGGTTAGCATCCATCACCGGACTTGGAAAATTAGACCAGAAGTACCTGGCTTTTGATAATTTACTGACCCTGGCCAATTCAGACATACTGTCCAACGACGAAGCGCAGGAACTGTTCATCAACGCCGGTTGCAACGAATTACTGGAGCTTTGCCGGATCGTACGGCAGTCAAAAAGTTTCTGGGAAATATCCGAGCAGGAAAAACCCCTGGCTGAAAAACTATTGAAATATATAAAAGCAGCAAAAGAAGAGGTATCCGACGAAATACCGGACATCTGATCGGATGAAGTAGACGTTCTAATAATCTTAGGGGATATTAGGCCTTATATAAATCAGAATTCTAATAAGTTTACTTCATAATAGGTCAAAAAAAATGTCTCCACCTGCTCGACTACGCCATGCAGGCGGGCAGGATTCGGGCAGGCCATTTAGGCGTCTCCTTTATATTTTATCCGAAATTCCTTTGGAGTATATCCCGTTATGCGTTTGAACTGCTCATTGAAATTCGATAAGTTGTTGAATCCACAATCCTGCGCTATATTGGATATTTTTACTTTTTCCTCCAGCAGGAGACGTCCGGCATGTCCTACCCGGAATTCATTCAGAAAAGTTGAGAAATTTTTTCCGGTTCGTTTTTTGAAATAGCGACAAAAAGCAGTAGGCGCCATGTGTGCTACTTCTGAAGTTTCTTCCAGAGATATTGGCCGGGTAAAATTGTTGATGATGAATTCGTATATTTTATTAAATTTATGAAAATCGGATGTATGAATCGTTTTTGAAAATCCGGCACTCGCCAGATATTCAAATTCATTTTCATTGGCCATCATCTCCAGTAACAGGAGTAGTCCTGCTATGCGTTTCAACCCTTCTTCGCGAAATATCTTACGGATCATCCGTCCTATTTTTACACGGGAGTTTCCCAAAAACCGGATACCCTGCTGTGACCGTCCCATCAATTGACGTACAGGCGCCATTTCAGGTAAAGGCAGGAATTGTGATTCAAAGATTTCCTTGCGGAATTGTATCACATGCGCTTTCATCTTCAGGTCCGAACCTTCCTGCATATATTCTTTATCACTTTTCCACCAGTGTGGTATATCTTCGCCAATCATACACACATCGCCCGCACCGAAAGTACTAATACTGTCACCGATATAGCTGGTTCCGGTACTTTTCACTACCAACAATATTTCTATCTCGGGATGATAATGCCAGGGTACAATGAAATGCGGCAATTCCTCTTCATAAAAAATGAAAGATTGTTCCGGAGCAGGAACTAATTTTTGATATAAAAGTTTCATAACTTTATGTGGAACTTTATCTTATTCGATGCAAAGGAAACACAAAAAGGTTAAAAAACCATTAGTAATGGTTAAAAAAGAAGAAGTCTATAACCAAAGTCTTTACGATCTTTGTCATGAGAAATTTTAACTGTATTTTTACCTGTTTTTTAAACCAATCATTAATTGATGGGATTTTATGAAAGGAAAATGTTATTGGTTACTTGTAATTCTTTCGTGCATGTCTACACAAATAATGACAGGCCAGGTGATTGGTGATCGTCTCCCTCCCTGGCAGGAGGGTTATCTGGATATTCATTTCATTAGTACCGGGCGCGGCGAAAGCGCTTTTTATGTATTGCCCGACGGTACCACCATGCTGGTCGACGCGGGCGAACTCGATCCTACAGACCCTCGTACACAATCATCACGGAATACTTCTTTATTCCCTGACTATACCAAACCCGCTCACGGGTGGATTGTCGATTATATCAGACAAATCCCCATATCGGGCAGGGAAACGGCGATTGACTATGCGTTGGTCACCCATTACCACAGTGATCATTTCGGAGCGTATTTCTACGGAGCGCCCAAATCGAAACAAGGAGATTATATTCTCACAGGTATCAGCGGCGTAGGCGAATATATTCCCATTGCCCGCCTGATGGATCGCGGCTATAACTATCCGATAGATCTTAAAAAGCTTTTAAATAAACTGTCGCTGGATGAAAATGAAGCCAAAACCATACCCAACTACCAGCAATTTATCGAAACGCAGAAACAAAAGGGAATGCAGTACAGTGTGTTCAAACCCGGACGTAATGACCAGATCGTATTATTAAGAAATCCCGGTAAATTCAGGAATTTCGAATTGCGTAATGTGATAGCCAATGGCGAGATATGGACGGGAAAAGGCACACAAACATTTCAACACCTGCCGGATTATAATAAAACTCCGGATGAGCCGTTTCCCAATGAAAATGCTGTCAGTTGCGGATTCATTATCAGCTATGGGGCATTTCGTTTTGCTGCCTGTGCCGATATTCCCGGAGTCCCGGCAATCGGTGCGCCGGTATGGGCCGATGTTGAGACTGCGGTAGCTCCCGTCATCGGACAAGTAGACGTTTGTACCATGAACCACCATGCCAACCGCGATGCGATGAACATCAATTACCTGAAAGCGTTGCAACCCCGTGTGATGATACAAAACGTATGGTCGTCGGACCATCCCGGACATGAAGCGCTCATCCGTATGACATCCCGGGCTGTTTATCCCGGCGAGCGCGATCTTTTCGCCACTGCCATGCTCGAAGCCAACATGAATGTAATAGGCCCTGCTCTGGAAAAATCATACCAGAGTATTGACGGACACATTGTTGTCCGGATAAAACCCGGAGGGAAAAATTACCAGTTATTTGTTCTGAACCAGAGATCACACCAACGTGAAATTGTAAAAATATGCGGTCCGTATACATCAAAAAAACAATAAAGTGCCATCGATTGAGATAAAAAACATCAACCGATAATTTAAATTTAATACACATTATGAATCAATTTGCATTCCTTGACTGGGTCATTTTTGTCTTATACGCAATTATTATTGTTGGCGTGGGGCTTTGGGTGTCGCGCACCAAAAAAGGGACCGAGAAAACCGCCTCGGATTACTTCCTGGCAGGACGCTCACTCACCTGGTGGGCCATCGGCGCATCACTGATTGCCGCTAACATATCAGCGGAACATTTCATTGCCATGTCGGGTTCTGGCTTTGCGATTGGTCTGGCCGTGGCGTGTTACGAATGGGTGGCCGCTGCAGTATTGATCATTGTGGCTAAATTTTTTCTTCCGGTTTTCCTGCGGACAGGGATCTACACCATGCCCCAGTTCCTCAATCAGCGTTACGACCGGCAGGTAAGCACCAGTCTGTCGATATTCTGGTTGCTGATGTATGTTTTTGTAAATCTCACTTCAGTGAGTTACCTGGGTGCATTAGCTCTCGAAAAAGTCCTGGGTATCCCGCTATTGTACGGAATTATAGGGTTATCACTTTTCTCAGCTATTTATTCGCTCTATGGTGGGCTAAAAGCTGTGGCCTGGACGGATGTGATACAGGTAGTTTTTCTGATCGGCGGTGGGTTGGTTACCACATTCCTTGCTCTGGATGCAGTGAGTGGCGGAAATGGGGTCTTTGAAGGATTCAGGGAAATATTCGCGAAAGCTCCCGAAAGATTCCACATGATCATCGAAAAAGGCACTTTATTGGTTCCCGATGGGACCAGTGGCGCCATGAAGGATGCTTTCCTCGACTTGCCGGGTGTAGCCGTAATATTGGGATCGATGTGGTTGACCAATATATGTTTCTGGGGATTCAACCAGTACATCATCCAACGTGGGCTGGCAGCCAAAAGTGTCAAGGAAGCGCAATATGGGCTGGCTTTTGCCGGATTCCTCAAGCTGCTGATCCCCCTATTGGTTGTAATTCCGGGTATTGCAGCTTACGTATTGAAAGCTGATATCGGTAAATCAGACGAAGCCTACCCATGGCTGCTCAACAATATTGTGCCACCGGGCATCACCGGACTGGCTTTTGCTGCATTGGTTGCAGCCGTGGTGTCGTCACTCAGTTCGATCATCAACAGCGCATCGACTATCTTTACCATGGATATCTATAAAGGCTACATCAAACCCGAAGCCACCGACAGACAATTGGTGCGGGTAGGACGTATTGTTGCATTTGTATCACTGGCTATCGCTACAGTCATCGCACCAAAATTCGCATCGTTAGACCAGGTGTATCCGATCATTCAGGAATATACAGGATTCATCTATCCCGGCGTTTTCCTGATCTTCTTCCTCGGAATGTTCTGGCGCCAAGCCACATCCAATGCCGCCCTGTGGACAGCCATTCTTACGTTACCATTGGGATTTGTTTTCAAACAGTTTGTTACCGACATGCCGTTCATTGTACGCATTGGCTACGTATTCATCATCCTTAGCGTTGTATTTGTAGGATTAAGTCTGACAGACAAAAAACACCGCACGACATCACCCGAGATCAGCGGAGAAAAGAAAAACAAAACTGTCCGTACAGGTTGGATAATCGCTGGTGTGGCTGCATTGACAGGTATTATTGCTGCATTTTTCCTCGGCAGGTTTTCCAATTTTGCGCTCGACTCATTGTATGTACTTGTAGTCGGATTCATTCTACTGGGAATTGTGATGGTTACCAATGCCAAATTACCCACCATGAACAGTAAAGCATTAATATTTGAAACAGGCCTTTTCAAAACCTCCGTGCCGTTCAATATTGCAGCTATTGGTATTTGCGGATTGTTGATATTTCTGTATGGATATTTTTGGTAAACCATTGTATTAGTTAAGTGTGTGGTATATTCTCTCTGTGGTTCTGTACGTCGTGAGTTTTTAGGACACAGAGAACCGCAGAGGAAAAGTGTAAGAATGATGATAACCGTTTCCTTGGAATAAGGAAAGTTTTATCGCCCCAATATCGGCAACTAAATTCGGGGAAAATGGTTTTACTGTTTAAAAGTCAAAACTTAAAATCTAAAATAACATGCGTGTTCATGTAAAGGAAATTCTGACGAAAGCATATGGCCGGCAAGGCATTGCGGCTTTCAATGTATTCAATGCCGAACAGATACACGGTGTATTTCGCGGAGCAAAAAAAGCTGACACCCCGGTAATCATACAATTGACCCCTGTGGCGCGTAACTATATGCAGCCCGAAATGCTTGAAGGGATAATTGACGCTGCTGCATTGATCTATCCGGAAGTAAAGTTCAGTGTACACCTGGACCATGGTACTGAAAATCATTGTCTGCATGCCATTGAATCAGGCCACTATTCATCAGTGATGATTGATGCATCACATGAGCAGTTCGAAGACAATATACGTGTTACGAAAAATATTGTAGAAAAAGCCCACGCTAAAGGTATTGCTGTAGAAGCGGAATTAGGCGTATTAAGCGGAGTGGAAGGACATATACGCGTGGATGACGACAAAGCATTATATACAGATCCTGCCCAGGCGGAAGAGTTTGTACGCCGGACTGCATGCGACAGCCTGGCAATAGCTGTGGGAACAAGCCACGGGGCATACAAATTTTCAGGCGGCCATGGCCTGCGTTTGGATATTCTTGCCGAAATACAACGCCGCCTTCCGGAATATCCTTTAGTACTGCATGGCGCATCGGCGGTCCCGCACAGCGAGGTAGTCCGTATCAACAACACCGGCGGCAAGATAAAAGCCGATGCCAAAGGTATTGACGATGGCGAACTGTTACAGTCCATTAAACTGGGTGTATGCAAGATCAACATTGCCACCGATATGCGCCTGATATGGACACGGGTACACCGCGAATTTTTCCATGATTACCCGGACAAGTTCGATCCGGTAATTCCCGGCAAAGAATACATGGATGCATTGGAAGATTTTGTTGCAGCTAAATGTAATATGCTAAAGATTTAATTTTCACCAACCGTTACCAGAACAAATATGAATCGTGATAGACGCTGCCCTTTATTGGTAAAAGCAGAAGCAAGACCTGTGTATCAAAATTTCACCAGCAAAGATGCAGGTTGGGAATATCTCAATTTTTGTGCCCGTATCATGAAAAAAGGCGAAATATGGGTAGAGAATACGAATAATTACGAATATTGCATCGTATTGTTGGGAGGCAACTTTTCCGTAAAATCGGATAAAGGAGAATGGCAAACCGTAAACGGGCGTAAGAACGTATTCAGCGGACTGCCCCATGCACTTTACTTGCCGGCACACACACAATTTACGCTTACTGCGGACAGCGAGACACTGGATATTGCCTGCAGCTGGGTGAAGACCAACCAAACTCATGATCCGAGATTTATCGATCCGGAAATGGTACAAGACATGGGCATTGAATTTCGCGGGGGAGACAATGCCAGTCGTCAGATCAACCGGATGCTGCCTCCAGGTTCACCCTGTCATCGTTTGGTGTGTGTGGAGGTATACACGCCTGGAGGAAACTGGAGCTCATTCCCAGCCCATAAGCACGACGACCGTAAGCTGAATCCTGATGGCACAGTGAAAGAAGCCTGTCTCGAAGAAATCTATTTTTACAAAATTGATAAACCACAGGGATTTGCATTCCAACACGTTTATACTGAGGACCGCAGCCTTGATGAAATTGCTGAGGCACACGATGGTGATGTGGTGCTTGTTCCGCGCGGACATCATCCTGTAGTTGCCGGCCCGGGATATAATGTATACTATCTGAATTTCCTTGCCGGGAGCGATCAAAGCCTTGCCGCCAGCGACGATCCCGACCACCAATGGTTATACGGTACATGGAAAAGCCTGGATCCCCGTTTACCATTGGTGACATTGGATATGAATCACGTCTGAACGTTTATAACGTTGTAACGTTCATAACGTAACGCCTGCAACGTTAAAAACGTTTAAACGTTAAGAACGTTATAAACGATAAAAAACAAACTATGTATGATGTAATTACTTATGGACGTTCGTCCATTGATCTTTATTCGAACAACATTGGTGCGCCGTTTACCGAAATAAAAGAGTTTGGTGCTTTTGTCGGCGGTTCACCACTTAACATCGCCGTAGGAACGAAGCGGCTGGGCCTGAACTCGGCGTTGATTACCGGGGTTGGCGAAGATCAGATTGCCGAATTTCTGTTAGCTTTCCTGCGCAAGGAAGGCGTAGAAACAAAGTTGATCGCCCGTAAACCAGGCTATCGGACCAGTGCTGTAGTGTTGGGAATACAACCGCCCGATAATTTTCCGCTGGTATATTACCGAGAAAACTGCGCCGATTCGCAGGTTTCCATCGACGATGTAATTGCAGCCAATGTGGGCAACAGTCGTCTTTTTGAAGTTTCGGTCACCGCACTGAACAAAGAGCCAACGCGTTCGGCAGCTTTTTATGCAGCCGAAGAAGCTGTCAGGAATGGTGTTCCCATCCTAGCCGACCTTGATTTCCGAGCCGACCAGTGGCACGATCCACGGGCTTTTGGTGTTACTACACGAGCTTTTTTGCGTTACTGCAAATTTGCACTAGGTACCGAAGAAGAAATCTTGGCCACCATGTTGAAAGACCCTGCGCAAATCAAAATCAAAAACCAGCAAATCTCAGCACCCGAAATAAAAGGTGATGTCGATGCTGCCATACGGGAAATCATGGCATTGGGATTAGAAACATTGGTGGTGAAGCGCGGCGCCAAAGGGTCGTCTGTGTTTTTAAAAAACGGAGATATAATCGATGTCCCCGGTTTCCCGGTGGAAGTGGTCAATGTGCTGGGAGCAGGAGACGCCTTCGCAAGCGGATTTATCTTCGGATACCTTAATGGTTGGGATTGGTACAAATGCTGTCGCATGGGAAATGCCTGTGGGGCGATATTGGTTACCAAGCACGGTTGTGCCAACTTCAACCCGACACACGATGAAGTGATGAAATTCGTGGAAAGCAAGGGAGGATTCTGAGTAATTGAAAGTTGATAATTGAAAATTAGTGCCTGCCCGTTCAGTCGGGCGGGCAAAGCGCATAAAATCAAGATTATTTTGCTTGACCTTGACAGCGTCAAATGGTGCAAAGGATAAAAACAAATCGATGATAAAAGAGATCAAAGACGGGAAAGACATCAGGCAAAGCGTACAAGTGATACAAAAATCGTTTGCAACCGTAGCAGACGAATTTGGACTTACATTGGAAAATTGTCCTTCAAACGCGGCTTTTATTGGAGAAAGCAATTTGTCTGAAATGCTTGAAAAAGGAATCCTTATGTTCGGCCTTTTCGATGACAACCGGCAGATTGGTTTCGTCGCCCTGGAAAAATCAAAATCAAGGGAAGGATTGTATTATCTCGAAAAATTAGCCGTATTGCCGGATGTAAGACATAAAGGAATGGGCAGGTGTCTGATGGATTTTTCTTTCGGGTTTGTCAAAAAAAGAAAAGGAGACAGGATTTCCATCGGGATCATCAATGAAAATACCAGACTAAAAGAATGGTACATGCAATATGGTTTCGAAGAAATTACAGTAAAGCATTTTCCTCATCTTCCTTTTACTGTATGTATGCTTGAAAAAACGGTATAACCAAATCAAAATATCAAATCATGTCTAAAACAACAAGACGATTAACCGTAGGACAGGCAGTCCTCGAATTTTTAAACAACCAATATGTAGAGCGTGATGGTGTAGAACACAAGTTTTTTGCCGGGGCATTGGGTATTTTCGGGCATGGTATTGTAGCCGGATTCGGGCAAGGATTGATGCAGCGCCCCGATTTCAAATATATCGTCACACGCAACGAACAAGGTTCAGTACATATCGCGGCTGCCTACGCCAAAACGAAAAATAGGCTTGGCACCTTTGCTTGTATTTCATCGATCGGTCCCGGGGCGACCAACATGGTGACCGGCGCTGCTGCAGCTACCATCAACCGCCTGCCCGTACTGCTTATTTCGGGCGATTTGTTTGCCCGTCGTAATGTAGCTCCCGTTCTGCAACAATTAGAGTCGGATCAGTCGCAGGATATTTCGGTAAACGACTGTTTCAAACCCGTTACCCGGTATTGGGATCGCATCAACCGGGCCGAACAACTGATCACCTCGCTGCCCGAAGTCATGCGCGTGCTCACTTCGCCTGCCGATACCGGCGCCGTGATGCTCGCATTACCCCAGGATGTACAGGCCGAAGCGTATGATTTTCCGGAAGATTTATTCAAAAAACGTATCTGGAAAATTGCCCGCCCGCGTCCCGATATAAACATGCTTCACGAAGCGGCACAGATTATCCGGAATGCCAAATGCCCGATGATCATTGCCGGGGGCGGTGTGATATATAGCGAAGCGACCGACGCATTGAAACATTTTGCAGAAACTACCGGAATCCCGGTCGCCGAAACTTTTGCAGGAAAAGGTTCGTTACCATACGATCATCCGCTCAACCTCGGCGCAGTGGGTGCAACCGGTACGCCGGGCGCCAATAAGATCAGTAACGAAGCGGACGTGGTGATCGGAATCGGCACACGTTACAGCGACTTTACCACTGCATCCAAAACAGCTTTCCAAAATCCGGAGGTTCGTTTCATCAATATCAACATCACCGAATTTGATTCTTTTAAACATGCTGCATTCCCATTGACGGGCGATGCAAAAGCCTGTCTGGAAGAACTGCTTGACCTTTTGAAGGATTATCACACAGACGATGCTTACCGGGCACAAACAGCCCAAATGAACCGCGACTGGGACAAACAGGTATCGTCAATATATGCAGTAAGCGGGGAACTTCCTGTTTCACAACTCGAAGTAATTGGAGCTGTGAATGAAACCATAGCCCCGGAAGATATGGTATTATGCGCTGCCGGAAGCCTTCCCGGCGACCTGCACAAGTTGTGGCGAACCACTCATCCGAAAGGATTTCATTTGGAATACGGCTATTCTACAATGGGTTACGAATGCGCGGCTGGAATGGGCGCAGCCATGGCTTTTCCCGGCAGGCAGATTTGGGTGATGGTCGGCGATGGCAACTACCTGATGATGAACAGTGAGATTGTGACATCTATTCAGGAAGGCGTCAAGTATAATATTATATTGCTCAATAACAATGGATTTCAGAGTATCGGCGGATTGTCCGAATCTATCGGGAGTCAGCGTTTTGGAACCAAATATCGGTACAGGGACTCGCAGACAGAACTTTTAACAGGCGATTTATTGCCGGTCGATTTTGCCCAGAATGCCCGTAGCTTGGGTGCTTATGTAATCGAGGCCACTGATATCCCGTCGCTAAAAGCAGCCATGATTGAAGCCCGCAAGCAAACCCGTACCACTGTAATCACGATTAATACCGACTTGTATAAATGCGGCCCCGATTTTTCATGGTGGGAAGTTCCCATCGCTGAAGTGTCTGAAATAGGCAGCGTACAGGAAGCATATGCAGATTATGTGAAACACAAGAAAAAACAGAGATATTATCTGTAGTTAAACAATGGACAGTTGAAAATGGAAAACTTAGGAGCGGTCTAAAAACGGTTTTGATTTTCTGCTTTGTGTCTTAGTGCCTTCGTGGCATGAAAATCGGCCACTAAGACTCGAAGACACAAAGATCATTTTAACTAAAAGTTTATATGTTAGGAATGAAGACAAAATAATTTACTCATTTGACAGGATTAACATGATTTACAAGATGTAAATAATCCTGTAAATCATGTTAATCCTGTCTCTGAAAAAGATGGGAATGTTATTTTGTCATTGTCACTTATTTTTAAAGCTTACCATAGCTAAGAATTATCATGATACAAGTATTTTCATGCTTTCGATTCAATTATTGTGTGCGCACACGGAATGACAATTTTCCTCCGTGTTCGCACACGAAATAACAAATTGTTACAAATATGACATATTTTGATATTTTTTTTACAAAACCTGAAAGTATGCAGTCATAAGGTTCAGGCATTTTAAATATAAGATGATCGTGGATATGAAAAAGATAGGATTCTTGTTGATAATGACGGTTGGATCACAGGCGTTTGTAATGTCCAGATTCTCAATAAAGTGAATGTATATTAGATAATTAATCATAAAAATTATTAACCGGGCTTTGCCCAGCGAAATTCAATAAAAATGTTAAAAAATTATATCAATGGAGAATGGGTTGCTTCTAAAGGAAATGCAGCCATAGGCGTGATCAACCCGGCTACGGGAAAAGTCATCGAACAGGTTCCGGCCGGAACGAAATCCGACATTGATCATGCTGTAGAAGCAGCACAGGCCGTTTCCAAATCGTGGCGCGACACACCGGCAACCCAACGTATCCAGTATCTTTTCAGAATGAAACGAATATTGGATGTCCACACCGACGAAATCGCGGAAATATGTACCAACGAATGTGGCAAAACGTTTGGCGAATCAAAAGCCGAGGTTTTACGCGCTGTTGAAAACATTGAAGTAGCTTGTGGCATTCCCACCATGCTGCAAAGCGAGTTTTCGGAAGATATTGCAGGAGGGATCGATGAGTTTATGATCCGTCAGCCATTGGGAGTATGTGCATGCATCGCACCGTTCAATTTCCCGATCATGATTCCTTTCTGGTTCATGCCTTATGCCATTGCATGCGGTAATACGTATATTGTGAAACCATCCGAAAAAGTGCCGATGAGCATGACACGCATTTTCGAATTGATAGAAGAGGCCGGTTTGCCGAAAGGTGTTTTGAACATGGTTCACGGAGCAAAAGATACCGTAGATGCATTATTGGATCATCCGGCTGTCCCGGCCATCAGCTTTGTAGGATCGACAGCAGTAGCCAAATATGTATACCAACGTGGTACGGTTAACGGTAAGCGTGTGCAGGCGCAGGGAGGAGCTAAAAATCCGGTCGTTATCATGCCCGACGCTGATGTGGATACCTCAGTCCGGATCATTGCCGATAGCGTATACGGATGTGCGGGGCAGCGTTGCCTTGCAGCGTCGTTGATTGTTATGGTCGGCGAAGCGGAAAAACTTTTCAGGGAAAAATTGGTGGAAGCTGCCCGGAACAGGAAAACAGGCTACGGGATGGATCCCGATGCGGCTATGGGGCCGGTAATCACCAAAGAAAGCAAAGATCGTATCGAAACCCTGATCGAAAAAGGTGTTGCAGAAGGCGCCCGGCTACTGTTGGACGGCCGCAACAAAAAAGTGGAAGGCTTTGATAATGGCTACTTTGTGCATCCTACCATACTCGACGGGATAAAACAAGGCAGTGGAACGTTTGCCACTGAGATTTTCGGGCCGGTGATGGGATTGATGCATGTTGACACATTGGACGATGCTATAAGTCTGATCAACAGTGGACATTACGGTAATTCGGCCTGCATATTCACCCATAGCGGGGCCGCTGCACGCCGTTTCCGCCATGATGTTATGGCCGGGAATATAGGCGTAAATATCGGGGTTGCCGCCCCCATGGCTTTTTTCCCGTTCAGCGGATGGAAAGAAAGTTTCTTCGGTGATCTCCATGCACAATCACATCATGCAGTGGAATTCTATACCCAGACAAAGGTGGTTATCGAGCGTTGGCACGACGAATGGACGAGAAAATTTTAGTAAAGGGAACAGGAAAACTTGTCTACCGGTTCACTTGTTTACTTGTTTTTCTGTTTCCCATCTATCTAATTTATATAACCTATATCTTCAATAAAATGATAAAAATAGCAAATGCCCCGTGTTCGTGGGGAGTACTTGAGTTTGAACTCGAAGGCCAGGCGGCCGGATACGAACAGGTATTGGATGAAATGAAAGAGTGCGGTTATGCCGGCACCGAATTGGGTGATTGGGGGTTTATGCCTACAGACCCAAAAGCGTTGCGCGCTGAAATGGATAAGCGCGGATTCCAACTGCTGGGCGCTTTTGTTCCTGCATTTATGAAAGACCGCTCGAGGCACGCTGCAGGAGTGGAACAGGCTGTACGTACAGCTAAATTGATGGCCGAAGCCGGGTTTCCCAAAGCATTTATTGTGCTGGCCGACGAAAATGGAAGCGTACCTGAACGAACCGGCCATGCAGGACGCATCACCCCGGAAATGGGTTTGACTACTGGAGAATGGAAGGTATTTGCCGAAGGTGCCAACCTGATCGCTCGCGAAGTAAAAGAACAAACGGGATTGCGCACGGCATTCCACCACCATTGTGCCGGATATGTCGAAACACCGGAGGAAATCGATACCTTGCTCCGCCTCACCAATCCTGAATATCTGGGCTTGGTACTCGACACAGGCCACTATATGTTTGGCGGCGGCGATCCTCTGGATGCTCTCAAGCAATATGCCAACCGTATCCTGCATGTCCATTTCAAAGATTGCGACCCGGAAATAGCTGTCAAATCAGGCGAACAAGGTTGGGATTATTTCCAGTCGGTCAATTCGGGGATTTTTTGCGAACTGGGTAAAGGTATTGTCGATTTCCAAGGCATTGTCGACGAACTTCACCAGCAAAAGTACGATGAATGGATTGTGGTGGAACAGGACGTGTTGCCGGGTATGGGAAACCCCAAAGCATGCGCCCAACGCAACCGCGATTTTATCCGGACATTGGGATTGTAAATAATTGAGAATAGACAGTTGA
Organism: Bacteroidales bacterium; assembly: GCA_031551645.1. GTDB lineage: Bacteria > Bacteroidota > Bacteroidia > Bacteroidales > UBA4181 > JAIRLS01. The sequence goes on from JAVBNI010000144.1 coordinate 32,033, forward strand.
AAATTGAAAATTAATTAAAAATTCATCAATGAAACTAAAATTAGGAGTTATTGGCACCGGACGTATTGGTAAAGTACATATCGCCACCCTGGTGCAAAGCGTACCCGAAGCCGAAGTAGTGGCTGTGGCCGATGTGAATATGGCCGGGGCAAAGGAACTTGCGGTACAGTTTAGTATCCCCTTTGTGAGCGCAAACCACAAGGATGGGATCAACCACCCCGACGTGGATGCGGTGGTGATCTGTTCGCCCACCGACACGCATGCCAAATATATTGTGGAAGCGGCACAGGCAGGGAAACACATTTTCTGCGAAAAACCAGTCGACCTCTCCCTGGAAGTCATCCGGAACGCCATCGACGAAGTTGACAAAGCCGGCGTCAAGCTGATGGTAGGGTTCAACAGGCGTTTCGATCCCAACTTCAGGAAAGTACACGACATGGTAGTTGCCGGAAAAATCGGCGAACCGAGTATCTTGAAAATAACTTCGCGCGATCCGGCGCCTCCGCCTGCACAATACATTGCGGTTTCGGGCGGGATGTTCCTGGATATGACGATTCATGATTTCGACATGGCGCGTTACATCGTCGGAAGCGAAGTTACCGAAGTATACGTTAAAGCCGCCGTACTGGTCGATCCGGCCATCGGCAAAGCCGGTGATGTGGACACCGCCATCATTACCCTGACTTTTGCCAACGGCGCGCTTGGCGTGATCGATAATAGCCGCAAAGCAGTATACGGATATGATCAACGCTTAGAGATTTTCGGTACAAACGGAATGGTAAGCGCTGATAACAATTTTCCCGACAACCACCGCTATTTCACTGGCGACGGTATTCACGGGTCGTTACCGCTTAACTTTTTTATGGACCGTTACCTTGAAGCCTATTCCAATGAGTTGAAAGCCTTTTGTGAAGCAGTGGTGAACAACCAACCCGTACCGGTGGGCGGACATGACGGACTCATGTCGGTTGCCATCGGGCTGGCTGCCAAGAAATCAGTCGCTGAAAGACGGCCGGTAAAAATGAGCGAGATATTGTAAAAAGAACATTGCAAAGAACCGGCCTGTTTTCAAAAACAGGCCGGTTCTTTAAAGAAATTTACTACTCGTTTCCATACCTGTCCGAACAATCTCACTAATGTTTTATTTTTGAAACAATTCCATCTGATTGTCAGCGTTTTTTGCATCAAAACTCGAGAGAAAGCTGTTTTAAATTTTCTTTCGATCCAACCGAAGAAAACAAATCCGGTGGC
>JAVBNI010000084.1:0-70203 GCA_031551645.1 Bacteroidales bacterium
CCGGCCAGCCTGATATTTTCGACCAGTTGCCTTTTCTTATTCCGGGACAGCCTTTGGTCGGTTTCTACATACAAAGCCGTCCATTCCATATCATACATGTACGATATAGCCTGGGTACGGCGTATCAGGAGTTCCGAAAAAGTATCACTCCCTACCAGTACCATGATCCGTTGTTTCTGCTTCAATTGTGGCCCGACGCCTAACTTACGGAGTTCAAGCCTGTCGGATACCATACGGTACGCCAATTTCCGCAGCGACGATATGGTTTCTTTACATGACGTCTGACCGGACAATTTCTTATGGATACACCCGGTAACGACATTTTTGTCCGCTATACGGACAATATATTTTTCGTACGTAATATCCACCAGTTCCACATCATCGGCACTCATGAAAACGGAATCGGGGACAGTATCCGGTTCCGCTTCGTCGGTCATCCGGGCAACAAGGCTCGCACAACTTTCCAGTTCCGATACATTTAACGTGGTGTATACATCAATCCCGTGGTCGAGCAATACCTGTATTTCCCTGAAACGTTTTACATACAATCTTTTGGAATAATTGGTATGTGCCAGGTCGGGTAGTAATACCAGTTGCGGATGCACGGTCAGAATGGCGTCCAGGTCGGGTTCTTCTATGTGTACTCCCTTATATTCGATCTTTTTGAAAGGGATGGTGGTAATTCCTTCAAGTTGTGATGTTATCTCGCGGCAATTGAAACAATTCAACCATCCCGCTACCACAGTTCTCCCTTGAGCGACATCGGCCTGTGCAACCCGGAGCATCGCTGATGTTTTGCCGACACCGGGCAGTATTCCAAAGAATATTTTCAACTTCCCCTTTTCTCCTTTTTTACCCTCACCATCCAAAACGGCAAGAAGTTCATCCGGATGATTGTCTTTCATAAAATTTCATTTTATCGATATTTGTAAAGCAAAAAATCCCTTACATTTTCTTTTGCAAGGACTCTCCATACGCTTTTCTGCCTTATCCCGCAGTCCTGTTTGTTGACATCTTGTGTGTAGACAGGAGCGGTTTCAAAAATGACACTTTTTCGTCAACCTTATTTAAAAATGCAGTAAACAATCACTGTTATTATTCTTTTATATTCAACTATTTAAGTTTTAACAAAACGGCTCATGACATGCATTTTTTGACGAATATTCAGATTATAAAAATACACTTAGGGCTATATATTTTTTGTAAAAATAGTAGCTATGAACATAAATATTTTATAAAGATAGTATTTATGGCATAGTGCAAATGAAATATAAAAAATTAAAAATAAAGATTATTTCAAAAACAGGAAACAAATCAATTTGTTAATAATGAAAAGATTGCCTGCGTTGAGATTACAAGTTTGGTTCAAGTATCTATAAAGTTGTATCTGAGAAAATCCTATTGGTTGTAATATGATATGTATCACGAACGTTTTATGTACTTTTTCAGCCCCGAAGTCGCCAGGACGGTTACCAATCCCGTCAGGGAAACTATTCCCAGTGACCATCTTAGGTTGGATGCCTGTGCGATGTATCCGATGAGCGGAGGGCCAAGCAGGAAACCCAGGAACCCGATAGTCGATACGGTAGCCAAGGCCACGCCTGGAAGCATTGTTTTCGACTTGCCGGCCATGCTGTAACAGAGTGGTACGAGGGATGAGGTGCCGAAACCAACTAATAGAAAGCCAATGGTAGCTGTGACCAGATAAGGAAACAAAACAGCAGTCATCAGTCCTGTGATGATTAAAATACCACTGATGCGGACAATAGGTATTACGCCAAATCGCGTGACCAGCTTGTCTGCAGTAAAACGTCCGCAGGTCATGGTAACCATAAAAGCTATATAACCCATTCGAACCCAATCTTTATCTGGACGTATGATTTTCTCGAAATATATGCCGCTCCAATCGAACATCGTCCCTTCACAGATCATGCTGCTAAAGGCTATGATACCTAATATCAAAATATATCCATCAGGTTTTGTAAAGATTTTCTTGGGAACATCAGCATTTGTTTTTTTGTTTGATTGGGTTGAGCTGATGTCGCGTGGTAACATGCCAGTTCGTACCGAAAATAGGACGATCCATACCAATACGGCAATAATGCAAAAGTGATAGAGCGGTGGAATATTGAACAATACCATCCGAGTGCTGATAAGTCCACCACACACACCAGCCAAGCTCCATAATCCGTGAAACGATGCCATGATACTGTGCCTGTATAGCCGTTCAACGCCTACACCCTGCGTATTGATGGCAATATTGCACATATTTGCCGTAATGCCGAAAAATATAAGGCTAAATACCAATTGCCATACTGTTGTCGACGCTCCCAGACAGATCAATGCCAACGGATAAAGCGTGGCTGCTCCCAATATGGTCTTTTTGCTTCCCAAACGGCTTACCAGATAGCCGGACAAAGCCATGGTCATCAGCTGACCGAGCGGAAGGGAAAACAAGATACTGCCCAGTTGAGCCTCGTTAAGTCCCAATGCATCCTTAATGTCAGGAATGCGGCTGGCCCAGCTCGAAAAAACCAAACCTTGGTTAAAATAAAGTAAGCTGACAGAAAGGCGAAAATATTGAATGGGTGTGAATTTCATATAAATTAAGAGGCGTAGTAATCCAACAAAAAAAGCGGTCTTTAGTGACCGCCTTTTCATCAATTCTTACTTTAACCATAAAACTATTCTTCATTCTTTTCTGCTTCTGCCTCTGCTTCGGGAGCTTTTTTTACTTCCTCAACTTTGGGAGCTTCTTCGGTTTTCACCTTTTCCGTTTTGGTTGCTTCAGGTTTTACAGCTTCAACAGTTGTTGCTACAACTTCACCAGCCTTCTTACCTCCACTACGACGGCTACGGCGGGTTGCTGGTTTACCTTTTGCTTCTTTAGTGGTCAACATGTTCTGGTTGTAATCCACCAGTTCGATGATACACATTTCGGCAGCATCGCCTTTACGGAATCCAGTTTTCAGGATGCGGGTATACCCACCGGGACGATCCATGATTTTCGGTGAAACGTCACGGAATAACTCCGATACGGCATTTTTATCCTGCAAATAGTCAAATACTACACGGCGCGAATGAGTGGTGTCCTGTTTCGAACGGGTAATCAGAGGTTCTACGTAAACCCTGAGTGCCTTGGCTTTCGCGATGGTAGTAGTGATGCGTTTATGCATGATCAGTGATGAAGCCATGTTTGACAACATCGCCTTACGGTGTGTATTGGTACGACCAAGATGATTGATCTTTTTTGCGTGTCTCATTTTGCTAATTAATCCTTATCTAATTTATATTTTGATATGTCCATCCCAAAGTTCAAATTCATGCTTTCCAACAATTCGTCCAGTTCGGTAAGCGATTTCTTCCCGAAATTGCGGAACTTCAACAAATCGTTTTTGCTGTATTTGACCAGATCGCCCAATGTTTCCACTTCGGCTGCTTTCAAGCAATTCAGAGCACGTACGGAAAGATCCATATCAATCAAGCGCGTTTTAAGCAATTGACGGATGTGGAGTATTTCTTCATCAAACTCGTCGGTTACTTGTTTTTCTTCGATTTCAATGGTGATCTTTTCATCGGAAAAGAGCATGAAATGATGGATAAGTATCCGGGCAGCTTCTTTAAGCGCTTCCTTAGGATGGATGGAACCGTCTGTATCCAATTCAATGATCAGTTTTTCGTAGTCCGTTTTTTGTTCTACACGGAAGTTTTCTATCGAATACTGAACATTCTTGATGGGTGTATAAATCGAGTCGATAGCGATCAATCCGATTTCGGCATTTTCCGGACGATTTTCTTCAGCCGGAACGTAACCTCTGCCTTTTTCAATGTCAATTTTTATTTGAAGTTTGACATTGTTTTCCATATTACAAATTATCAAATCGGGATTCAAAACCTTGAATCCGTTAAGAAATTTGTTCAAATCACCGGCTTTGAATACGTTTTGACCATTGACAACAACATTGATCGTTTCACTGTCTGTACCTTCAACAACTTGTTTCAGACGAATTTGTTTCAGGTTCAGGACTATTTCGGTCACATCTTCCACTACTCCGGGAATGGCGGAAAATTCATGTTGTACACCGTCTATTTTTATTGCGGTAATAGCATATCCTTCCAGGGAGGACAATAAAATCCTCCGCAGGGCGTTGCCTACCGTAATACCGTAACCCGGCTCAAGCGGGCGAAACTCGAATTTGCCGTGTTTGTCGTCGGCCTCGAGCATGACCACCTTATCGGGTCGTTGAAAAGCTAAAATCGCCATGTTATCTGTTATTTTGAATACAATTCTACAATCAGTTGTTCCTTGATGTTCTCAGGAATATCATTCCTTTCAGGAACATTGAGGAATTTGCCTGTCATGCTGGAAGCATCCCATTCCAACCAAGAATAACGTGATTGGCGTGAAACAGCATTTGTAATTACTTCCAATGATTTGGAACGTTCACGCACTCCGACTGTTTGTCCGCTTTTTACATGAAATGAAGGAACGTTCACTACTTCGCCGTTAACCACTATATGGCAATGGGTAACCAATTGCCGGGCTGCAGCACGCGAAGGTGCAATACCCAAGCGATATACCACGTTGTCAAGACGAGCTTCGAGCAATTGTAATAATACTTCGCCCGTTACGCCATGACTGCGGTGTGCTTTTTCGAACAAATTTGAAAATTGACGTTCGAGAACACCATAGGTATATTTTGCTTTTTGTTTTTCTTTCAACTGTACGCCATATTCCGAAGTTTTTTTACGGCCTTTGGCGCTACCGTGTTGTCCCGGAGGGTAGGGTTTACGTTCATATGATTTATCGGAACCAAAAATAGGTTCTCCGAATTTTCTTGCAATTTTTGTTTTTGGACCAGTATATCTTGCCATTGTTTATTTTATTTGAAACTGATTCTGATTACGTTTTAGACTATAACAATCAATCAACGCATACTGTTTATACTCTTCTGCGTTTGGCAGGGCGGCAACCATTATGTGGTAACGGTGTTACGTCCATGATTTCGGTTACTTCAATACCAGCACTATGGATGGTACGGATAGCCGATTCACGTCCTGCTCCCGGGCCTTTAACAAAAACTTTTACTTTGCGTAAACCTAAATCGTAAGCTACTTTAGCACAATCAGTGGCAGCGGTTTGAGCTGCATAAGGTGTATTTTTTTTCGAACCTTTAAACCCCATTTTACCTGCTGATGACCACGAAATTACTTGTCCTGTGTTGTTGGCCAGTGTAACAATGATATTATTGAACGAAGCGTTGATATGTGCTTGTCCTACGGGTTCTACTTTAACAACTTTTTTCTTGGTTGTTCCTGACTTTTTTGCCATAATCCTTTTATCTAACTAACTAATTATTTGGTAGCTTTCTTTTTATTTGCAACGGTTTTCTTCTTACCTTTACGGGTACGAGCATTGTTCTTGGTACTTTGTCCGCGAACAGGTAATCCGATACGATGACGAACACCACGATAACATCCGATATCCATCAAACGCTTGATATTTAACTGTACCATTGAGCGAAGTTCTCCTTCGACCTTGAATTCCTGATTGAGGATCGAACGGATTTTACCTAAATCATCATCATCCCAATCCTGTACTTTCTTATCGAAATCGATACCAGCAGCACTTAAAATTTTCCGTGCAGAGCTTCGTCCGATACCATAAATATAGGTCAAACCTACTTCTCCGCGTTTATTTTTTGGTAAATCAACACCAACAATTCTTGCCATATTACAACAAAATGTTTTTGATTAAATTATCCTTGACGTTGTTTGAACTTCGGATTCTTTTTGTTTATCACATACAGACGACCTTTGCGTCTTACGATTTTGCAATCTTCGCTTCTCTTTTTTATAGATGCTCTAACCTTCATGTCTATTGTTTATTGTCTATTATTTATCGTTTAATCAATAATCGATTATCTCAATTATCAATTATTATTTATACCTGAATTTGATCCGACCCTTGGTGAGGTCATAAGGTGACATTTCGAGCTTCACCCTGTCGCCAGGAAGGATTTTGATGTAATTCATCCTCATCTTTCCCGAGATATGGGCTGTCACGATATGTCCATTTTCCAGTTCAACACGAAACATTGCATTTGACAATGCTTCAAGTATTGTACCGTCCTGTTCTATGGAAAGTTGTTTGGCCATATCGACTTCTTGACTAATTTAAATTTAATTCTTCAATAAATGAAAATGTTGACAACACATCAGCTTGATGTTCTCCAACAACCACTGTTAATTCGAAATGTGCCGACGGTTCGTTATCTCTTGTGCGGATAGACCATCCGTCACGTTCTTCGACAACTTGCCGGCTACCTTTGTTGATCATCGGCTCGATACACAGAACCATGTTTTCTTTCAGCCGCACACCAACACCCCTGCGTCCGTAATTCGGCACTTCGGGTCGTTCGTGCATTTTGGTTCCGATACCATGTCCGACTAATTCACGTACCACCGAATATCCATTGCTTTCGGCGTGATTTTGAATCACGTATGCCAAATCGCCCATCCGGTTTTTTGAGACAGCTGCTTCAATGCCTTTGAATAAACATTCTTTAGTCACTTGAAGCAACTTGCGAGTGGACTCGCTTACTTCGCCTACCTGGAAGGTATATGCGCTGTCGCCATAGTACCCACCCCACAGGATGCCACAGTCGATAGAAATAATATCACCCTCTTTCAACACTACTGTTTTGGATGGGATACCATGAACTACCTGGCTGTTAACAGAAGTACACAAGGTGTTTGGATAACCATTATAACCTTTAAATCCTGGTTTAGCGCCGTGATCAAGAATAAATTCTTCTGCACGTGCATCCAATTCAAAAGTGGTAATACCCGGACGAACCATGCTTCCTACTTCAGCTAAGGTTTTTGATACCAGGATTGCACTCTTCCTGAGTAATTCTATTTCCTGTTTTGTTTTTACCATCAAAGAACTAACTTCCTGAACGCCCTTTAATGCGGCCACTCTTCATTAATCCATCATAATGCCGCATCAGCAAATGACTTTCAATTTGCTGCAAAGTATCCAGAACAACACCCACCATGATCAACAGGGTAGTGCCTCCAAAGAACTGAGCAAAATGATAGCTGATCCCCAATAATTTTGCAAACGCAGGCAATATAGCTACGAAAGCAAGGAAAAGGGAACCTGGCAATGTAATTTTCGACATGATGGAGTCTAAATATTCAACTGTTTTCTTACCGGGTTTCACACCTGGAATAAATCCCCCGTTACGCTTCATATCTTCAGCCATTTGCGTCGGGTTGACCGTTATTGCGGTATAGAAATAAGTGAATAAAACAATTAAAAATGCGAATGTAAAATTATACCAGAATCCTGTTACATTGGTGAATGCGGTTAAAAATCCGCTCATTTTATCACCACTTGCGGTGAACCCGGCAACTGTAACGGGAATAAACATCAATGCCTGTGCAAAGATAATTGGCATTACACCGGCTGCATTGACTTTTAAAGGTATATACTGGCGAACGCCACCGTATTGTTTGTTTCCGACGATACGTTTGGCATATTGTACGGGAATTTTCCTCGTACCTTGCACCAAGAGAATAGAGGTAGCAATAACTGCCAACCAGATGACAATTTCCACCAGGAAAGCAACCAATCCTCCACCTTGATTTTCAAGACGCATGGCCAGTTCTTCAAACAACGACCGAGGGAGACGAGCAATGATACCAACCATGATGATCAGTGAAATACCATTGCCGATACCTTTGTCGGTGATTCTTTCCCCCAGCCACATGATAAACATCGTTCCGCTGATGAGGATGATGGTAGAAAATACAGTAAACCATGTACCGCGCAGTAAAAATGCCGTCATGGGTAATTGTGCGTGCAGGTTGGCCAAATAAGTGGGGGCCTGGAAAATCAAAATCACCACAGTAAGATAACGTGTGATTTGATTGATTTTACGACGTCCGCTTTCTCCTTCTCTCTGCATCTTCTGGAAAAACGGTATTGCCATACCCAACAACTGCACTACGATAGATGCTGAGATGTAGGGCATAATTCCCAAAGCAACAACCGATGCATTCGAAAATGCACCTCCCGAAAACATGTCCAGCAACCCCATTACACCACCTGCTGTTTGCGTTTTTAACGCTGTAAGCTGGTGCGGGTCTATCCCCGGAAGGGTCACAAACGAACAAAGCCTGTATATCAATAGTATTCCTAAGGTATACAGAATCCTTGAACGTAAGTCTTCAATTTTCCAAATGTTTTTAATAGTTTGAATAAAAGCCTTCATTCTTTATTGTATTACGGCTGCCGTTCCTTCTACTGCTTCAATAGCGGCTTTTGCCGAATTAGAAAATGCGTGTGCTTTAACTTCCAGTTTTTTAGTCAATGTACCATTACCCAAGATTTTGACCAAACTGTTTTTGGGCGCTAACCCTGCGTTGATCAAAGTTGCTACATCAATGGATACAATACCTGTCTTTTCGGCAAAAGCTTCCAACACATCAAGATTGACTGCTTTGTATTCTTTGCGGAATTTATTTTTGAAACCGAATTTGGGAACGCGGCGTTGCAGAGGCATTTGACCACCTTCGAACCCGATCTTTTTCGAGTATCCGGAGATTGCTTTCTGTCCTTTATGCCCTTTTGTGGAAGTACCGCCTTTACCGCTTCCCTGACCACGGCCAAGCCGTTTTCCCTGAGTTTTCACCGACCCGGTGGCCGGTTTCAGACTACTTAAATTCATTTGATTCTTATCTTATTTAATATAAGTTTACTCTTCTATTTCTCAATACTTACCAAATGGTTCACCTTAGCTACCATACCCATAATTTGGGGAGTTTCCTCATGTTCTACGGTTGAATTCACTTTACCCAATCCCAGAGCCTTAATAGTGGCTACTTGGCGTTTGTTGGATCCAATGATGCTACTCTTCAATGTAATACGAATTTTTGCCATTGTCTTCGAATAAATTAACCGTTAAAAACACTGTCAACACTAATACCACGTTGCTTGGCAATGGTACGGGCATCACGGAGTTCCATCAACGCCTCGAAAGTGGCTTTCACCAGATTGTGAGGGTTGGACGAACCTTTCGATTTTGCCAATACGTCGCGTACGCCAACGCTTTCGAGTACAGCACGCATAGCGCCCCCTGCCTTAACACCCGTACCGGGCGATGCAGGCTTCATGAACACAGTAGCTCCACCATAGCGGGCTATTTGTTCGTGAGGTAATGTTCCGTTAAGGATAGGAACTTTAATGAGGTTTTTCTTGGCGTCTTCAATACCTTTGGAAATCGCTGAAGTCACTTCATTGGATTTTCCCAAGCCGTAACCTACGATACCATTTTCGTCGCCTACGACAACAATGGCTGAGAAACTGAATGTACGACCACCCTTGGTTACCTTGGTTACACGCTGGATGCTGACCAACCTGTCCTTCAATTCTAAATCGGCCGTTTTTACTTTACGAATACTTGTTGACATATATTAAAATTTAAGTCCGCCTTCCCGTGCTGCGTCGGCCAACGTTTTAACTCTTCCATGATACAGATAGCCGTTACGATCGAAGACCACGTCGTTGATTCCTTTTGCCAAGGAACGTTCAGCGACTAATTTACCCACCTGTTTGGCTTGTTCTGTTTTATTTACTTTCTTTCCGGCAACCTCTTTACAACGTGACGAAGCGCTCAAAAGTGTAACGCCTGTAAGGTCATCGATTAGTTGCACATATATCTGGTTGTTACTACGAAAGACCGACATACGGGGCTTTTCGGCTGTCCCGGAAATCACTTTGCGGATTCTTTTTTTGATGCGGTCGCGCCTTTCTATCTTTGTTAATGCCATTTTATTTTCTGTTTAATATTGGGATTTAACAATATTATTTTGCACTTGCCGATTTACCAGCTTTTCTTCTCAACGTTTCACCAACGAACTTGATACCTTTACCCTTGTATGGTTCAGGTGCACGCAACGAGCGGATTTTGGCAGCCACCTGTCCCAGCAATTGTTTGTCAATGCTTTCGAGGGTAATGATCGGGTTGGCGCGTTTTTCAGTTACCGTGGTCACCTTAACTTCGGCAGGCAACGCAAGTACAATATCGTGCGAATAACCAAGGCTCATTTCAAGAAGTTGCCCTTTAGCTTCGGCACGGTATCCTACACCTACCAGTTCCTGTTTAATAGTGAAACCGGTCGACACGCCAGTAACCATATTATTGAGCAAAGAACGGTATAATCCGTGTAACGAACGATGGCGTTTCTGGTCAGTGGGACGTGTAACAACCAAATTATTGTCTTCCACTTTTACGGTAATGTCTACATCTACTTTCTGGCTTAATTGGCCGAGCGGACCTTTTACAACCACTGTATTGTCGGGTTGAACCGTAATTGTTACTTTAGCGGGTATTGCGATGGGTAATTTTCCTATCCTTGACATACTATCCTCCTCATTAATAAACGTAACATATTACTTCTCCACCAATACTTTTTGCACGGGCTTCTTTGTCTGTCATCACACCCTGGGATGTAGAAATAACAGCAATACCCAATCCGTTCAGGACGCGGGGAAGCTTGTCGTGACTCACATACTGGCGCAATCCGGGACGGCTTACGCGCTGAATAGACTTGATGGCGGGTTGTTTTGTCTCAGGATTGTATTTCAAGGCAATTTTGATATTTCCTTGTGGTTTGCCTTCTCCTGACTCTTCGAACTTGTAATTGAGAATGTAACCCTTTTCAAAAAGTATCTTTACAATATTTTTCTTGATATTCGATGCAGGACAGTCGACCACTCTGTGGCGAGCCATGATCCCGTTACGAATACGGGTTAACAAATCTGCTATTGGATCAGTCATTTTTACTGGTTTTTGATTTGTTTTAAATTAAAATTTAAAAATCGATATCCGATAGATAATCATGTGTTTCAAGTACATACTACTTGAAGCACTATTTACCTATTATTTCAAACTACTTTAAAAATTTGGTGTGCAAAGTTACATCTTTTTTTAATAAAAACACGATGTTGATAAATATATTCAAAAAAATGTAATGAAGAAGTTATACATGGTGGATAGATTTTCCATAATCCGCATCCGGAGGGTATCGGTATCAAATTTTAATTGCGTATTTTTGTAAAAATTATTTGTATAATCATTTTATGAAAGTATACTTTTTGATTTCTTTTTCATTATTGTTTTGTTACACAGGGCTATTTGCACAGGATTTACAAAAAGCAAAGAAAGCGGATCCTATTGTATGGTGCGGGATTGATTTTACAAGAGCCAAGTTTGTCAGGATAACCGAAACTGCTCAGCAGGTAAAAGATGTTCTGGAACCCATCAACAACCTGATACCTTCAGAACCGAACAAGTACAATATTTCCAAATATTTTGAAAAGCAAACGGTATTGATCAGTTTGACGACGGTACAAAAACGTAATGAGGGGATCAATCCTTCCAAGTTGTTGGCTGCCGATCCGATAACATTGACCCGCGACGATATACAAGAAGTTGTGTCTGCATACGCCGGAGTATCTAACAAAGCGGCTACCGGATTGATATTTGTCGTTGAAAACTGTGACAAATCTGCCCTACAGGCTTCCATATATGTCTGTTTTTTTGATATCGGAACAGGAAAAATAATCTATATGGCCAAAGACGAAGGGAAACCACGCGGCTTCGGTTTGAGAAATTATTGGGCAGGCGCTGTCTACCAGGTCATGAAAAATTGGACATATTAGGCCGGTAGTTTTTGATATTACAACCTAAAGTGTAGCGATATCAGCAACCTTACCATATATAATGCATCAGCGGGTTCAGGGAAAACTTATACCCTGAGTCGGGAGTATATCAGACTTTTGCTGGAAAATCCGGATTATCACCGCCGTATTCTTGCTGTAACTTTTACCAATAAGGCTACCGAGGAGATGAAGATACGCATTGTTCGCGAGCTTCATCGCATGAGTCGGCGTGAGGATGACGCTTACATACGTTCGCTGGCTGTTGAAACAGGGTTACACGAGAATAATATTCCCGGTATTGCCAGGGAAGCGATGGCTCATATTCTGCACGATTATTCTCATTTTTCGGTAGTCACCATCGATAGTTTTTTTCAGAAGGTGATCCGTGCATTTGCCCGTGAAATGGGACTTTATGCCGGATATAATGTCGAATTGGACCAATCTACTGTATTGGATGAAGCCATCGACCTGATGCTGGACGGATTGGGTGAAAACGATTACCTGAAAGACTGGTTGGTGGATTGGGCCAAGAAAAAGATCGAGGGTGGCAAATCGTGGAACTTCAAGAATGATATCCACAGGCTTGGTCATGAGATTTTTAGTGAGAACCTGAAAAAGATGGATATGGAATTGTTGGGTGAAATTACCGATAAAAACCGTATCGAATCATTTGGGGCAAAACTCGATCAAATGGTGTCTGCCTACATGGAGAAACTTCAAAGTATCGGATTACACGCCATGTCTGTGATTTCCGCTTATGGACTTACGGCTGACGATTTTGTCCAGAAGGGCAGGGGAGTGGCCGGTTATTTTCGGAAATTGTCCGAGGGACAAAATCCTGTCCCCAACAGTTATGTACAAAAAGCGCTGGACGACATCAGCGGATGGTGTAGCAAATCTTCATATAGGAAAAACGATGTGGAACAGGCATATTACAATGGGTTGTTCGATATCCTACAGGAAGCATATTTGTTCCAGACAGATAATGCTGTGCAGTTTGCTTCGGCCCAGGTCGTGTTGAAACAGCTCAACGTCTTGGGTATATTGTCCGATCTGACGCATCATGTGAAGGAGTACGCCCGCGGGCAGAATCTGTTTCTGTTGTCTGAAGCGTCGGGGTTTCTCAAAACGATTATTGCTGGTACCGATGCACCTTTCATATACGAACGGGTAGGAAGTTTCTACAATCATTTCATGATCGATGAATTCCAGGATACATCGGCTATCCAGTGGGATAATTTCCGTCCGTTGGTGGTTAACAGTCTTGGTTCGGGGTATGCCGACTGGATTGTAGGCGATGTGAAACAATCTATTTACCGTTGGCGCAACACCGATTGGAAAATACTCTCCGAACAGGTGGAATATGATCTGGGTAAACAAAATGTATCCAAGCAATCGTTGGATACCAACTGGCGGAGCGATCCCCGGGTGATACACTTTAACAATGCATTTTTTCGTGCTGCGGTAAGGCACATGTGTCAGGCTTTCATGCTGGACGAAGAGGATGCTGTTGCCGGTGAGGACTATCTTTCCCAATTGCTGACAGATATGATCCGGGCATATAATGATTCGTACCAGGAATTACCGGAGCACAAGATGGGGAATACGGAGGGATATGTCCGTTTGTCAATGATTCCCGAAGAAAAAGACGATGAAGAAAGCTGGCAGGAAAAAGTATTGAATGAGTTGCCTGTCCAAATAGAACAATTACAGGACTTGGGCTACTCTTTGTCCGATATTGCCGTTCTGGTGCGTGAGAACAAGGAAGCCCAGATTATTGCCGACATGCTGCTGGCATACAGGCAAGCACATCCGGATTCGGGTTATCGGTATGATGTCCTTTCCAATGAGTCGTTGCTCATCAAAAATGCTTCGTCAGTAAAATGGTTGGTTGCAGCCATGCGTTATATTGTTGATCCCGACGACCTTATCAATAAGGCTTTTTTGCAATACGAATACCAACATTATTTAAAGCCTGTCAACAGTCAAGTAGTAGATGTGTCCGGGATCTCCCGGGAGGATTTGCAGCAATGGCGTGGTCTGCCCGTATACGAATTGACAGATAAGCTGATACAAATCAGTGGTTTGTTTTCCAACCCGGAACAGGCGCCCTTTGTTCAGGCGTTCCAGGACATACTCCTTCAATATACGCGTCGTGAAGCGACCGACCTGCGTGCATTCCTTGAATGGTGGGACGAGAAGAAAGACAAACAATACCTCACCATGCCCGATGGACAGGATGCCATACGATTGATCACCATTCACAAGTCGAAAGGCCTGGAGTTTGACGCTGTGATTATCCCCTTTTGTGATTGGCCGTTGGCGAAAGAAGGGCGGATATTATGGTGCCAACCCGAAAAAGAACCATTCAACGATATGCAATTACTACCGTTGAAATTTGAACAGGCGCTTCGTAATACGATTTTTGTGAAGGATTATCTCAGGGAAAAAATGCTCTCATATATCGACAATCTCAATTTGTTATATGTGGCTTTTACCCGTGCCCGTAAGTCATTGTTTGTCTACACGCCTTATCAGGAAAAGGAGAGTTTTACCACCGTCAAGGACCTGCTTCGCCGCATCTGGCATCAACCGGAAGGTGATGTTGAAGGGGCTTCTGTCGTATCAGACCGTCACTACATCGATTTGGCCGAACACTGGGATACTGAGGCTCATTGTTTCGAATTAGGAACATTGAGCAGACCCGAAACCAAACGCGAAAGTACCGCAAACGAACAGGCCGCATACTTTGATAGCCTGTCAAGGCGTAGTTGGAATTACGTGGCGCATGTCACCCGGAACAGTGCATATTTTACGAGTGGTAAGCAACAAAATGTTCAAATGGACAAAGGCCGGTTGCTGCATGACGTTTTTCGCAACATTGTCACCACTACCGATTTGGAACGTTGCCTCAATGGGTTGATTGTCGAAGGCAAATTATCAGAATCCGAACGAACGCACCTTGCCGGTACAATCAGATTGGCGTTACAGGATCCGGTGGTTAACCGGTGGTTTTCTCCCGATGTCCGGGTGAAAACAGAAACCGATATCCTGCTTCCCGATGGAACCATTGCCCGTCCCGACCGGATGGTTTTCGACGAAACAAAATTGCAAGTGATTGATTATAAATTTGGAGAACAGGAGTCACCCGGTTACCAAAGACAGGTTTTGTATTATATGCGCCATTTGAAAGATATGGGATATACCTTTGTCGAAGGCTTCTTATGGTATGTTACATTAAACAAAGTATTAAAAGTTAACCAAAATTAATAGATTCATGAAAAATGTAAATAAATCAAAATCAGGAAACAATATTTCCCGTAGAGCATTCATCAATCGTACGGCAGCCGGAACTGCTGTTTTTGCACTTGCTCCGGCAACTGTACTGATGGCCAATGATCTGCAACAAACCACTCCATGGCCGAAAGATGCTACAAAATTCAGGTTTCACATGATTGGTCACGGGCACATCGATCCGGTATGGCTTTGGCCTTGGAGAGAGGGTATTTCCATTGTACACAGTACATTTCGTTCGGCGCTCGACCGGATGAATGAAACCCCTGATTTTGTTTTTACCTCCAGTTCAGCACAGTTTTACCAATGGGTAGAAGAAAATGATCCCAAAATGCTGGCCGAAATCCGTAAGCGGGTGGCCGAAGGTCGTTGGAATATCGTCGGGGGATGGTGGGTCGAGCCCGATATGAACATGCCGTCGGGTGAGGCAATGGTACGCCAGGGATTGTATGGACAGTTGACTTTCCAACGCCTTTTGGGACACCGTGCAAAGGTGGCATTTAATCCCGATTCGTTTGGGCATACGGGTACTTTGCCTCAGATTATCAGATTACAGGGAATGAACGATTATGTTTTCATGCGTCCGCAACCCAATGAAAAGACATTGCCTGCCGATCTTTTCTGGTGGGAAAGCGCCGACGGGACACGTGTGTTGACTTATCGCATCCAGCGGAGTTATAACGAAAGCAGATCGGTAAAAGGACGGGTTGAGCAGATATTGGAACAATGCAAGAATCAACCGATGAAAAGTTTTATGGCCTTTTATGGGGTAGGCGATCATGGAGGAGGCGCTACGAAGGAAAATATCAAGTCCATCGAAGAACTGAAGACTGAAAAAGGTGCGCCTGTCGTTTTCTACAGTAGTGTCGACCGGTATTTTGACGAAATGCGCGCCGACAAGAAATTAAATCTTCCGGTTGTGAAAGACGACCTCCAACATCATGCGGTGGGTTGTTATACGGCTGATTGGGAAATCAAAAAGTACAATCGTCAGTCAGAAGCGGCATTGGTGACGGCCGAAAAAATAGCAACCATTGGTGCACAAATTTGGAATGTTAATTATCCAAAAAATAAGTTTACCGATGCATGGCACAGGGTGTTGTTCCTTCAGTTCCACGACAGCCTTGCCGGTAGTTCCCTTTACGAACACACTCAAGCGGCCAGGGAAGGATATGGTTATGCAGCCGATATTGCACGTAATGCTGCCTATATGGCTGTTCAGAAATTAGAATGGCAGATAGCGGCAGAAGATCCGGATTCCAGTTATATGGTTGTTTTCAATCCCCATGCATGGGAAGTCAAGCAGAATATCGAGTATGATTTCAATTGGGGAACCATGCATCCGTCGTCATGTGTGGAAGATGAGCAGGGTAATTCGCTTCCTCACCAATGGACATCGGGACAGTCGGAAACAGGCAGCCGCAAGACGCTTATATTCAATGCTACCATTCCGCCGATGGGATATCGCCAGATACGCATATGGGATGGTCCGACCTTCCAGGTGAAAAATCCGGTCACGGCATCAAGCAACAGTCTTGAAAATGAATATCTCCGGGTACGTTTTTCATCAAACGGAGCGATAAGCATATTCGACAGGGAAACAGGCAAGGAAGTATTTTCAGGAAATGAAAATGGTTGCAGGGCGGTTGTGATTGATGATCCGAGCGATGCATGGAGCCATAGCGTCAAAAGTTATTCGAAAGAAATAGGCGCTTTCGGGAATGCAACCACCAAAGTACTCGAAAATGGTCCGTTGCGGGCAATTGTCAGGGTAATATCTACTTACGGGGCGTCTGTGCTAACCATTGATTGGTGTCTTTATTCAGGATGTAAAAATCTGGAAGCCAAAGTGACGCTTGATTGGCACGAACGTCTTAAAATACTTAAGTTTTCTTTCCCAGTAGATGTTGAATCGCCGGTAGCAACCTACGAAACGTCCTACGGTTACATTGTACGTCAGACAAATGGCGATGAAGACCCCGGACAAAGATGGATCGACGTGAGTGGAAAACGTGGTGGAAGCAATTATGGCCTTACAGTATTCAACGATGCAAAATACGGATATAATGTAGCCGGGAATGATATGCGCATTTCGGTTGCCCGTGGCGCCGTATATGCCCATCATGATCCCAAGGTTTTAGATATGAGTGCAGAACATTACTGGATGGATCAGGGAAGACAAACCTTCCGCATGTTACTTGTTCCGCATAAGGAAACCTGGAAAGAAAATAATATCATACAAATTGCGGAAGAATTTATTGCTCCATCACTGACTCTTTATCAGGGAATTCATGGCGGATCGATGCCAAAATCGGGGTCATTCGTTTCGATTGATACGAAAAACGTAGTTGTATCTTCGATTAAGCAGGCAGAAGAAGGAGAAGATATCATTGTTCGTTGTGTGGAAACATTAGGAGCGCCGGCGACTGCAACTGTCGATTTACGTTTTGTCAAACAAAAATGGACAGGTAATTTCAAACCCTGCGAAATAAAGACATTACGTGTCAATCCAAAAACAGGAGCTGTCAGGGAAGTAAATCTCCTGGAAGAATAATATCAGAACATGGGAACAGGTGGCATGAGGGGCTATATGCATCATGCTGCCTGTTTTTATGAAAAATTGTATCGTTATAGACTCAATGGGTTTAGCCATTTTATATTTTGGCATTAAAAATATTTTGAACAAACAACATGGCATTATTTTCGTATGAAAACATGGCATTGTATCTTTGTGCGTTGCCAAAATGTCAAAAATGATTGTCAGGCAATGCGTTAATGATTATATCGCCTATTAGTGAAAATAATAAACCATATAACACAAGGATTTAATGATCTGCTTTTTTGGTTGGAAGAGCATTATATTGGTATCCTAACTACGATTGCCTTACATTTGTTTATTATTTCAATTATACTTGTTTTGAAAATCCGTACGAATGCAGAGCGCGAATATAACATTGTCATTGACTTGTCGCAGATTCATGTCACAGAAGAACAACCCGAACAGCCGCCAACACCTCAGGAAGGGGGAGCTCAACAATATGCAGAAAATCAGACTCCAGAATACAGTATACGTAATATTCCGGTCAACGTTGCCAATGAACGCGCTGTGGAAAATATCGAAAAAATGGTACGCGATATCAAGACGGAAATGAATATTACCGACCCGCCGCCGCAACAGGAGCAAGCCGAAATTATAGAGCAGGAAAAAGAATTACTTGAAAACGAAGCCCGGATATATGAGGATAAGTTTCCGGCGAATGCCGCTGGTGAACGTACCGTTTATAAGGGACCTACTACTGTTTCGTATGAGTTGAGTGGTCGTCGACATATGTGGATGCCAGCCCCGGTATATAAATGCCAGGGACAAGGCAAGATTGTAGTGGATATAGTAGTGAATCCCAGGGGATATGTCATATCGGCCGAAATCAACAAAAATAAATCGGAATCCCAGGATCTGTGTCTGATTGAAGCTGCCAAGCGGGATGCCGAACGTTCGCGTTTTAATGATTCTTCTTCGGCGCCAGCCAAACAACAGGGAAGTATCACTTATATCTTTATAGCACAGTAGTGTTTAAGTTAAGAATTAAGAATTGCAACACACATATTTTTAGTTTGTTATGTGTTTTTACAGCGTCGCTTTGTAATTAGGGTCTGCTGAAAAAGTCAAGACTGTGTAGTTTTGTCAAATTTCTCACCGAAAATCATCCAAATCGACACATTTTTTCGTGAAATCAGCATCAAGAGTTCGATTTTTGAATTCAAAATCCGAGAAAATTGAATCGGCCAATTTTTCAAGTGCAAGGGTTTTGAGCACTTTTATCATATTTCCTTGCACTTAGGATAGAGAAAATGATATTAAAAGCATTGATTTATAAAATATTATTACTTTTTCAGCAGACCCTATTTATCAGTCTCAAAGACACTATATAAAGACAGTATCAAACTATTTATTGATATAACTTAATAAAAAAGGCACAAATATTCCACAAAACACACCTAATCGTTCCACAAATCGTATGGAAAAACGCTTAACAAATTATCTCTCAAAGAATCAAGTTGAGGTATTCGTTCTGGTGACATAGATAGAGCATCTTCAACATTCGAAGCAACTTTATATGTATATCGTTCAGTACTATAATAATAGTCATTATATTTAAATTTTGATCGATTAAAATCGCCGGCATCCAATAAAATTGCAGGAATACCATAGGCGTCAGCTAAAATAATGCCATGTAATGAGCTAGATATAACAACTTTACATAACAATAATTCATCTACAAATGACTGCCATTTATTGGTTTCAATATCTAATACATTATCTGGATATTTAGTTTTATAATTTTCAAATCCAGTCAAAAAACGAGGAATTATAGCAAAATCTTTAGTAGGGGATATATTCGGTTTGTAAAATAAAGGCAGTAAAATTGCCGGATCACCCATTATGTCAGGACATTTTAATCCAAATGATTCCAATTGTTTTTTTGTTTCAGGACCTCTAACTGCACGGATATCATATTTTGACTTTTTTATCCTGTTTTCATATTCTTTATTTTTAAACATACCACTTCCCCAAACAGTAGCATTTATAACATTAAAACCTAAAATAGAACCAATCGCTAAAAGGTGCCTGGTTCTTTTAACTGGCTGATCTAATGAAAGTTTCTGCTCTTTGAGGATGAAATCAACAATAACCTTCGATAAATAGTCGCCTAAATTATCTGAAAATAAAGTAGGTCGCCAATAATGCAAATTCACTCTATTACGTCGTACCCGTCTTTTAGAATCTCCACAAATAAAATTACCGTCACCACCAGATAAAGAGACATAAATGTTTCTAATCGTTTTTTTTATTTTTACCATAAATTATTTTCTATAATTATGAATTTTTGTTTTTACTATATTAATCTATGTTCTCATGAACAAATAATCAAAACTAAATTTTACATTTCGATAAATAGTTCGAATAAATACAATTAAAATGTTATTTCCTCGTTTCCACGCCACTCTTTTCATAGTACTTGGTTCGATAGAATTTGATTGCACCAATAAATTTTTATAATCATTATAGAATAATGCTTTACCTTTTTTCTGAAGCACAGATATCATCATACGATATTCCGTCTGTTCCGGATTCAACCCTTCGGCATAACGTCCAAATTTATCAAAAAAAGTACTCACGCGTAAATGAGGATGGTCACTATAAAAATAATATTTTTTATAACCTCGTTTCCAAAAACCAAATTTCATTTTTGAAAAACCATCTTGAAAATCTTTTAGATATGGATACCTTTGGTATGCATAAAACCGGATGAGATCATACTCATTATTCTGATTTAAAGCTAAAGCTGTTGCCAGTTTATCAGGAAAAAGCTCTGTAGGAATAAAGTCTTCCTGAACATATAAAGTATATTTGGCCCGAATAGCATCTTGTCCTTTATTGATATTATTACCCAATCCGCCATTTCGAGGTGTTGTCACCAATTGAAAACCATACTCCTCTTGAAGTGATTTCACTTTATCCAAGTGTTCCGGCTTACTACAATCATCAGATACCACAATCTCATTAAAGCTACAACCCAAATTTTTAAAGGCACTTAATAGTCTCTCTAATGACAAACTCCTATTATAATGTGTAACCAAAAGGGCTACATTCGAAAAATGATATTCCATAACTAACTATATTAAAGCAAACAATTCATACAAACAACTAATCCACAAAATTACACGTAACTTTATACCTTTTCAATTTTTCATTCACACTGAAATTTGTCATTTTATCGTAAGTTAGATGAACGATCTTTATATCCTTTTGCTCTTGTAAAAAATTCAGAAATACGTCGAATATCTTTTAGAAAACGTTTCCAGATCATAGAAAAAAGTGAACCATCAGCATCTAATCGTCGAGAACTACTGCGTACTCTTGCTCTTTTCTTTAAAACCAATGTAGGTTTTCCATATTTCTTCAATCGTGCCAACATTACTCCATCTTCGCCTCTACGTATATCGGTTCTCCATTTCACCTGCCTTGCCTGTTCTGCATAAAACCCCATTGCTGCTCCTCCAACACATAATTCAGGTCGTTTTTTTGACCGCAACCGAATGATTATATCCCGCCAGAAACAGTATGCCTCTAAAGATAATTGGCTCTTCTGTCCATTCGAATAGTAATAGTATGTACTAAAAACTACCGAAACTCCGGGCCTTGATAAATAGCGTATCATAGTATCAATATAATATGGAGGATACAATGTATCTGCATCTGCAGAAAAATGATACTTTCCCTTAGCTACATCCAATCCTGCTTGACGCGCATGTCCATGACCCGGGATTGGCTGCCACACACTTTTTACTCCTGTCTTATCCAATATCTCTTGTGTCCTATCTGTTGATGCATTATTTACCACAATAATTTCGACAGATAAATCTGTTTGTATTTCGGATAAAGACCAAATACATGGTAGTATGTTGCTTTCTTCGTTATATGCAATCACAACAATGGAAACATCAATCTGTCCATGTGCTAATCTGGATAGGTTATTTTTTATTTCAATAAACAAGTGGTTATTTTGGATGGTAAAATCACCAAAAGACGACAAATATTTTTGATACCATTTTTTCATTTACGTACAATTTTCAACTTGTTAAAAATACAATAGGCTGGTGATAATTCAAGAATGTATAAGCTATATTAATTTTTATGATTTTCCCAATGACTTTATTTTAAATACCTTTACATATCCGAATTTCATGTTAAACGATCAATGTTATCAAATTCCATGATTAAACGCTATTTAAAGGAACATTTTGCGAACACTATTGGCCCACCATTTTTTAGGATCTCCAATATTCATAATATCCCTTATACCACCATAAAAAATCTGTATTCCATTAAATGAAAAGTCTTTATTAACTTCTATAATTAAAGGTCCACTTTCAGAAATAGCAATATCCCACCCCAAATATGGAATATCACGAAATTTGATAGCTGCATCTAAAATAAATGATTTTACCTGTTCCCAAGATGCTATTTTATACCCTTCAAATCGGAATTGAGTATCAGGGTGGCATGTATATTCTTCAAAGTTAGGCGATATGGCAACTTTGCCCAATTCTCCGGTTTCTGGATCAACTTTTATAACCAGCCCTCCTTCACCAACATTATCAACCATTCTCCCTCCATATCCCATCCGCATAAATGAAAATAATAATTGAGCCTTTCCACTATTAAAATGAGTAACTATTCTTTGCGTATTAATTGCACGCGGATATATTACGTTAATTTCATTTGCTTGACGTACTCCTTCCTGTACAAAATAAGGCTCGTTCTTCAATTTTGTTTTGCAATATTCTTCATTAAAAACTTCATGCGATTGATTTACAAACCAAGAATCCTTCTTTTCAAAAACATGAATTCCCGCACCACCAATTCCTCCTACGGGTTTGACAAAAATTCTGTTGGCATTTGAATTATTCAATATTTGAAGCATTTCTTGAACACAGATATTTCCATTGTCATTGCCATAAAAACCGTTCTGATCAAAACTAAAAAGAAACTCAGCTTGTCTCAAACCATAACTTTTCAATAATTGATAAAACAATAATTTATCGTCACATAAAACCCCATATTCTTGATAAATAGAAGGAAGTAACAAATGATGGGAGAAAAAGATAGGAACATATTTTTTCATATCTTCCAAATCCTGAGTACAATCTTGACGATACATATTATATCTAAAATATTGAAATGGATAACATCCCCAATATTTAGACAATTCTCGCATCTCTTTCCGTATTTGTCGGGATCCTTTTTTAGATGTACAATTAAAGAAACGCTCTTTATCTTTCCCTATTTTATTATTTTCCCATCCACGCTTAAAGTATGTCGCTTCTCTCTTAAGAAGCATATAGTTTACAAATTTATTCATGACGAATGTTTTACAATAATCCTTTAGTATACCACCATTTTTTGGGATCCCCTATTCCCAGCATATCTCTGGCTCCACCATAAAAGGTCTGTATTCCGTTGAATGAAAAATCCTTATTAACCTCGATAATTAATGGGCCACTTTTGGATAAAGCAATGTCCCAACCTAAATATGAAATATTTCTAAATTTAACTGCGGCATTCAGTACCAAATCATTAACTTCTTTCCAAAAAGGAATTTGGTATTTGGAAAACAGAAATTGTGTATCAGGATGTTGTGTAAATTCGTCAAAATTAGGAGATAGCGCTTTTTCCCCTAACTTACCTGTTTCAAGGTCTATTTTTATAATCAGCCCACCTTCTCCCACATTATCAACCGCTTTTCCCCCATATCCTATTCGCATGAAAGAAAGTAACAACCTAGCTTTGCCCTGATTGTAATGTGTAACAATTCTCAATGTATTAATAGAATTGGGGTATATTACATTTATTTCGTTCGCTTGTTCGACTCCCTCTTGAATGATATAAGGCGCTTTACCTAGTTTATTAACCAAAAACTCAGCATTCAAAAACTCATCGGATTTATTTATATATTGCCCAGTGGAATTCTTGTCAAAAACAAAAATTCCACTACCTCCCATTCCGCCAGTAGGTTTAATAAATATCCTGTTTACCATACAGTCTGCTATAATTGCATCTACTTTTTGACTTGACATGATGCAATTATCCATTCCATAAAAGCGACGATCACTACAGCTAAATAAAAATGTGGCTTGAGGTAAATTGTAGCCTTTTAGCAAATGGTAGCATAAGAGTTTATTGTCGCAAATAATACTATATTCCTTGTATATACTTGGCAAATATAAATTATGGGAAAAAAATACGGGAACATATTTTTTCATCTCATCTATACTCAAGATGCAATCTTTACGATACATGTTAAATCGGAAATATTGAAATGGATAACACCCCCAATATTGATATAATATGCTTATTTCTTTTTTTATTTGTCGGGAAGCCTTTCTTGAGTTACAGTTTTGGAATCGGACAAAATCTTGTGAATGCTTACTTTTCCAATCTTTTGCAAAATATTTAGCTCGTCTTTTCTGGATAAAGTATATCAAGTGCTTGTTCATTGATTGGCTTTATTAGTTTATTTATCAATAAAATATTAGACAATATTATTTATATAATATATACGAATAATTCAATAAATAGTTTCAATCTTATAGTATTTCTTTAAACCCAATTTTCCGTCCCGATTTAAACCATTTCTGAGGATCAATTCCCAACCCTTGACGAAGTCCGCCAAGATCAGCTTCAGCCAGATACATATCCGGACTTGTGTTTAACTCTACAAGCACTGGCCCTTCATCTGTCAAAGCGACATCCCAACCAACATAAGCTATTTCCCTCATTTTTAACGCATTTATTAAACAGAATTGTTTCAATTCTTCCCAACCGTTTATTTTTTTATCTTTAAATATAAAACCAGTATCCGGATGTTGTGTATATGTATTGTTTTTTACGGTATGTTCGTGTGCATATTCGTATAGCCGGCCAGATTCAACATCAATGCTGAGAAAAAGCCCGCCCGAACCGGCATTGTCAACTTGAGCACCACCCTGCCCCATACGCAATACCGTATACAAAACCGATGGTTTCTGATCAACACACTTGGTGATCACACGTACTGTATTTATGGAATTAGGATATATTTCGGACATCTCTTTCGTTTGCACAATGCCTTCCTGCAGTATATAATCTTCCTTTTTAAGATTTGTTCTCAAGTAATCAACACTTAATTTTTGACCATCATGAGTATAATAACCGTCTATTCCTTGTTTAAAAACAATAATCCCCAATCCCCAAGAACCTTTATTGGGTTTTAAAAACAATTTATTGGATTTAATCTGTAATAATAATTTATCAAATTCATGATTGGAAATAAGGCTTCTTCGATGATCATATATGTACCCACCATCATATTGTATGAAAATTTTCGGTTGTGCTTCCTGAAAACTATTAAACAACATGTATGAAAGAAACTTATTTTTGGCAATATCAAAATATCCTTTACAACTATGCGGCCAAAAGATATACGCCATAAAATAATATGGGAGATAGTCGAGCATCTCCTGCATGGTCATTTTACAATCTTTATGATACATGTCGAATTTAAAGTATTGGTACGGATAACAATTCCAATATTTTTCCAACGCTTTTATCTCTTTTGCGATTTGCCTGGCAGATTTTCTATTGGCACACATGTCAAATCGTTCCATATCGACCCGAAACATCGATCTTATTTGCTTGTCTTGACGTCGAGCACTTACTTTACGCCACAGACGATAGACGTAATTATTTATTGCTATTCTCATACCTTATTAATATTTTCTTTTCCAAACTAAATACCAATCCTTTTTGTTAAACCATTTGTCTGGGTTAATATTAAAATCTTCTCTTAAGCCTCCCAACGGAGCTTGAACAATATCCATTTCCGGGCTGGCATTTAGCTCAACGATCAATGGACCGGATTCTGTCAATGCAATATCCCATCCGATATATTCAAGTTCTCTCATTTTAAGTATATTCCTTTCCATAAATTCACGGAACTCTTCCCATCCATCTAATGGATAATCATTAAATACTAAGCCAGTATCCGGGTGAGTCGTATAGTATTTTTGTTTTAACCCATAGTCAAAAGCTTTTTCTCCTAAACGTCCGGTTTTTTTATCGACATTAATAAATAATCCTCCTGCGGCAGCATTATCTACTTGAGTTCCCCCCCGCCCCATTCGTAAAACAGTATACATAATAATGGGGTTTTGGTTAATGCATTTAGTGATTACCCGTATAGTATTTACAGCATGCGGATATATATCTGACATACATCTGCGCTGAATTATACCTTCCTGAAGAATAAAATCACCGGGACGTGCAATTTGACGGATATATTCAGCACTTAATTTTTGATTATGCTGATCTAAATAATTTTCATTTTCATCGCGATTAAATATGGTAATACCGGCTCCCCATGATCCCTTATTGGGTTTTAGGAATAGTTTGGCTGAATTAGTTTGTTGTAGCAGGCTCTCCACATCTTCATCTGTTATAATATTATTGTGTGTATCATACAAATTTCCATCATCACAAAGAAGCAATATTTTTGCTTGATTTTCATGAAATTCAGAAAATAATGTGTAGCAAAAAAATTTATTTTTTATTAAATCAGAATATTGTTTATAACTATATGGCCAATAAAGATTCCCCATAAAATAATATGGCAAATAATTTTTCATATCATGCAGGTCTATTGCACAGTTTTTATGATACATGTCAAATCGAAAATACTGAAATGGATAACAATTCCAATATTTTTTTAATACCTTTATTTCCTTTTTAATTTGGCCAGATGGTTTCTTCGAAACACATGCATTATACCTGTCAATATCTGTTTGATACAAAGCCTGTATGTAACGACTTTGTCGCTGAAACATAATCTTTCGTATATAATTCACGATCTTCTTTCTCATTTTTGCGTATATTTTATATTATAAAAACCTCAACCATAAAATTATTAACTAATAATTTCTCACCCAATTTAAATGCCAATCATTTTTACTAAACCATTCACTTGGCTCAACATTAAAATTTTTGCGAACACCACCTTTAGGGGCCTGTAAAAGTTCAGTGTCTGGCCGAGCATTTAATTCTACCAGTAATGGTCCCGAATCGGTTAACGCAATATCCCAACCGACATAGTTAAGTTCTCTCATTTTCAGAGCATTTCTTAAAACAAATTCTTTCAAGATATTCCAGCCATCAATTTGATAACCTTTAAATAGTATTCCAGTATCTGGATGATGAGTATAGATATTTTGTTTCAGACCATGTTCAAAAGCATGTTCACCCAATCGACCAGTTTCTTTGTCCACATCTATAAAAATACCACCAGACGAAGCATTATCAATTTGTGCTCCACCTTTTCCCATATGTAACATTGTGAACAAAATTTCAGGTTTTTGATTGAAACAACTGGTCATAACACGTATCGTATTTACTGCTTCCGGGTAAATGTCTGACATACTCTTACTCTGTATGATACCCTCTTGCAGAAAATAATCATCTTTAATCAGATGCTTGCGAATATATTCAGCATTTAATTGTTCATTATTATGATCCCTATAATCACCTGCATTATCACGTTTAAATACAATAATACCAATACCCCATGAACCTTTGTTGGGCTTAAAAAATAATTTTGGAGCAAATGTCTGTTTTAACAAAATTTCTACATTAGTGTCAGAGATAGGGTTATTATATATATCATATATGTAACTATCAACACATAAAAACAAAATTTTGGCTTGATTTTCATTAAAGCCCTTAAATAAGGTATAACAAAAAAATTTATTTTGGATTAAATCATGGTATTGTTTATAACTATACACCCAAAAAAGATGACCAAAAAAATAATATGATGTATAATCTTTCATTTCTTCTATGGATAAGGTACAATCGTTCCTATACATATCAAATCGGAAATATTGGAATGGATAACTATTCCAATACTTTTGCAATATTTTGATTTCCTTTCTTATTTGGCGAGGTGATTTTTTTGAAGTACACATTTTATATCTATCCATGTCAACCTGAAAAACAGGTAATACATAGGTGCTTTGTTCTAGAAATCGCTTTTTCCACCAATAATTCATTATTTTTTTCTTCATGTCAGTTTAAATTTTAGTTTGATTTCTATTATGTTATTTTTCAGCTAAAACAAATTCATCAGATTTCCAATATAAGGCAGGATTCCCTATAGCTAATACATCCCGTATTCCGCCATAACAATCTTGTATTGCTTCAACACTTGGACCTTCATTGATTTCTATTACAACCGGACCATTTACCGAATAAGCTATGTCCCAACCAAGAATTCGAATGGCCCGGAATTTTTCAGCACATTTTGTTACAAATGTGATTATTTCGGACCAACATTGTAATTGATAACCCTTGAATTTGAATCGGGTATCAGGATGCTCATATACGTGTTCACGTTGCACACCATAGGCAAAATCATTCAATATTCCAGTTTTTGCATCCACTTTTATGGTAACACCCCCTGAACTATAATTATCCACGTGTTTCCCTCCTTGTCCTATACGCAACATTGACAACAAAATACGAATATTCCCCGGCTCATATTCCGTAAATATCCGGAATGTATTGACACTGCCAGCATATATCTGATTCATTTCTTCGCCTTGTTCAACGCCAGCTTGTACAACATATTTTTGATCATTGCAGTGTTGATAGAAAAAATCTGGATGAAAATAATTACCGTCATCATCTTTGTAACTTCCGTCTTGTTGCCGGTTGAATACAATAATTCCTTTACCTCCAACTCCAAAACATGGTTTGACAAATACCTTCACTCCTGCTATAGTGCGAATAACCTCTTCGAAATATTTTTCATCTGTTTTACCATTGTTCTTGTCAAAAAACATCTTTCGCTCATACATGAAAAGAAAAAGCGGCTGACCTAAACGATAATTATCCAGCAAAGCTGCCGTCAAAGCCTTATCATTACACAATATCCCATATTTTTTATATATACGAGGATAGAATAAATAAAAAGCAAAATAAAGAGGTATGTATTTTTTCATTTCTTCCATCGACAGAGGGGAGTCTTTGCGATACATATCATACCGATAGTACTGGTATGGGAAACATCCCCAATATTTTTTCAGATGGCACATTTCTTTCTTGATTTGTCCGCTTGTTTTCTTATCCGGACATTGCATATATCGTTCTAATGCCTCCTTAAAATAAATAGAATAATGCCCCCTAAGTCTTCTCTCGGAAGCTTTCTTCCAGAAGAAATAAAATTGTTTTTGAATAAATCCCATGATATTTTTATAGTTGAGCTTTTACCTGATTTTTAATATTTTTTTAATACGTAAGCCTATTTGGTATTTTTCTATTTCTTCCTGCAAAAAAATCCCTCCCGGAAGGTTCAATAGTTTTACTCCACCCCAATACAATAATGTAAAAATGATTGAGAATACAAAGAAGTGTGCATAATGATTCATCGTTATGAAATGTTGCAGTATTATTAATACAACCACACACACTATACATATAACCATATATGGAAATATCTTTTGCCAAAAAAACCATATACTGACATGAATTTCTTTTGAGGCATAAAATATATTGAAAAACAAAATAAATGCTGAAATAATCGCATAACCATATAAATAACCATAAAAACCAAATTGAAATCCTACCAGCAAGTTAGCTACAGAAAATACTTTTTTGATGATTTCCAACCTTAAATAATCTTTGGAGTTCCCTTGCGAACTTAAAATATTCATTAAAAGACCACTGAGGGGACCTACATAACAACAAAGAATCAATATTTTAAAAATAGGTACAGAGGGTAACCATTTTTCAGTAAACAAAGTGATTACAATATCTTCTCCTGTAATATACATTAGGCCTGTGAGAAAGAAGACCACCATACATAGAAAATGGTATGTCTTGAAAACAACACGTTTCATTCTTTCCTTATCGTGTTGTATCTGACTAAAAGCAGGAAATAAGACATTAGCCAAACTTCCGGAAGAATATTGTACGACTATATTGGTTAGTGATTTTGCCCTAAAAAAATATCCTAAAATGGCTGGAGAAAATAATTTACCTATAACTACAGAATCTAAATTAATAAACAAAGAATCAAGAAATTTGGAAATAAACATCCGGAATCCGAACGACCATAATTGTTTTAATGATTGCCAATCAAATTGTAATTTAGGACTCCAACGTAACTGTAAGTACAGTAAAATATTAGAAAATAAAGGTTGTGTCAAACCTTGTATAACTAAGCTCCATACTCCAAATCCACACAATGCCAATGATATTCCAATTGTTCCACTTCCAATAGCCGATAGTAAACTGGATTGAGTAATAGCTCTATAATTTAATGTTTTACGCAATTTCACCCGTTGCACATTACCAAAAGAACTGATGATGAATATCAATGACATTGCTTTGGTTATATTAACAAGCATAGGCTGTCTATAGAAATCTGCAATCAACCCAGACACACAAAATAAAATAGTTGCCAAGCATAACCCAATTACAATATTAAAGAAAAAAACCGAAGAATAGTGTTTTTCCGTTACATCTTGCCGTTGAATTAATGACAGACCTAATCCGGAGTCAACAAGTGTTCTGGATACAGTAATAATAATGGTTATCATTGCCAGTAATCCAAAATCTTCTGGTAATAAGATACGAGCTAAAATGATCGAAGTAACAAAATGAACAAATTGCCCGGCACCCTTGCCAATAAAATCCCAAATAAAAGCCTTAACAGTCTTCTGTTTCAGACCATCCGATTTTTTTTGTGATTCTGCCATTGTTAATTACTACGTTTAGCACGTTCCCACTTCACATCCTGATTTTTCTGTAAATAGCGAAAAAAACCAAGATAAACCGCCAAGTTCATAATGAAAAAATAGTATGGAACAAATAATACTTTTACCTTTATTTGTCGATTTTCCAATAACCATCCAAGCAAAGCCATCGCATAAAAAACAAGTTGTAACCAGAAGATAATGACAAAGAAGCGATTTGAACATATTCCTTGTTGAAGCGCTAAAACAAAGTTACTAACAAGCAATAGCAACAAACATAAGGGGGCTAGCGTCCAACGTAAAACGCGATGAGAAATATATTGAAAAGACAACACACCATATTTGAAAATATTCAATAATGGCGATAATCGGATAATCGATTGTATACCTCCAGCAGCAATTCTCACTTTCCGTTTTAATTCTTCTTTAACGCTTGCTGATGAGGTTTCACAAGCATAAGCTTCAGGGTCATATTGGGTAACATGTCCTTGCATGGCAATACGTAAAGAAATGATAAAATCATCCAACAGCGTGTCCTTTTCCACATCCGCAAAATATTCTTTACGAATGGCAAATAATTCGCCGGCTGCACCAACTACTGAATATAACTTGGCATCATAACTTTTCAAGAAGGACTCATATTTCCAATATAACCCTTCGCCAGCCCCAGCTGCCATATCTTTATCTTTTTGTAATATTCGCTTTTCACCCGATACACAACCTACTTTTGGATTGGCAAAAAGGCGAACAATACGTTGTATAGATTCTTCACCCAACATTGTATTGGCATCAGAAAATACCACAATAGGCGAGGTAACCATTTTCATTCCCCTGTTCATGGCTGCTATTTTTCCTGCACGTTCGGATTGATGATATACTGTTATTTCAGGATATTGACCCAACAAATCGGGTGTACCATCATCGGAACCATCTGTAACCCAAACTTGTTTAAGTCTTTCTTTAGGATAATTCAATTGGCTGGAATTTTTTACTTTTTCTGCGATATAATCCTTTTCATTGTATGCTGTAATAAAAAGTGTAACTTCTGGAATAACATTAACCTGATAAACCGGAGCTTCTCCCTTAACTCTTTGCTTGATCTTTACCAACAACCATAACAAAATACCATATCCAACATATGTATAGCCAATGATAAAAACCGATACCCAAAATAAAATTTGAAAAGCAATCATTATGTAAGTAGATTTAAATTTTCTCCCACTGATTTGTTTTCGGATTATACCTTTTGACTACTTTGGCTGGATTTCCAACGGCCACGGAAAAAGGAGGAATGTCTTTCGTTACCACACTACCGGCACCAATTTGACAACGTCGTCCAATTGTAACTCCCGCAACCACAACAGAATTAGCTCCTATATGGGTCTCATCTTCAATAACAATTCCCTTTATATCAAGAGGTTGTACGCTTGAGTTTTTCGAACCATCGGAATATCCATGATTAAAACCGCTGATAAACACATGTTGGCCAGTTCCTGCCCCATTTCCGATAGTTACCGGTCCAATAATCACCGTCCCTATTCCGATCCGAACCCGTTCGCCAATAACAACATCACCTGCGCCATTGTTGATTACCGTATAATCTTCAATAGTTGTATGGCTTCCTACATCGAATTTATTCCATGGAAATACATCTATCCGGGAACGTCTTCGACGGATGACTACATCTTTCCCCTTTTTGTGAATAAATGGATTGAGGAACCAACGTACCCAAAAACGTGGCTTGGGGCGTCGCGTTGGAGTCATCAGCCATAAAATCTTTTTCTTTAATAACGGGTTGGCTTTTATTTTCTGGAGAATGGACATTTTATTCTTTTTCTATTTGTTCTATATATTTATATATTTCAGCTACATTATGCTCCCAAGTGTGTTGTGCTGCTAATTGTTTTCTTTGTTCCTGCTGCTGGAAATTATTTTCAAGTAATGCTTTTCCTATTTGCTCGATATAATCTTCTTTTGTTTTACATGCGTAAACTTGATCTCCAAAATATTCCATTGCTTTTGTCTTTGTGACTACCGTAGGTTTTCCCATTGCCAAGTATTCGTCAACCTTACGAGGATAATTTCCTACTGTAAAAGCATTTATTTGTTGGGGATTGATAGCAATATCAAAAGCATTAATATATTTAGGTAAATCTTTTTCAGGTTTTGCTCCCAAAAAATGGACATTTGGCATGTTATGCAAAGGTGATTCTTTAAATCTGACATCTTCCGGTCCGACCAAAATAATATTCCATTCCGGTTTGGTTTCAGCAATATATACTAACAGGGGTATATCCAATCTTCCACCGGTAAGGTACCCCACATAACCAATTACTGGCTTATGAAACAACATATCTTCGGGAACAGGCATATTATTATCCGGATGAAACAGGCTTAAATCACAGCCCTGTCCTACCATATATGAATGGAGATTATATGCTTTGGCATACTCTTCATAATACAAAGAATTAGTAAGTACAAGATCCGATTTTTTGATTAATCTCGGTTCCAACCTGCTTCCATGATACTTCCAATATTTATTGAGGCTTAAAAAATCTCTCATATAGTATATGGATAGTCGTGGATGAAGAAATTGAGACATATAATATCCCAAAAAGATGTGATTATCATTAAATAAATAAAAATCGTCAAAACCAATTTGCTTTATTGCTCGCGCAATACAACCGGCGAATATTTTATTATTCCGATAATTAAGTAAATTATATAAAACATTGAATTTTATTTTATTAATAGACTCAACCATTCTATTAGGTGTCAATACCCAAAAACGTTCATTATGCCTTACTAAATCAGGGACTTCTCCTTCGATCACTTTTTTACGGTATTCAATAGCGTCTGAATCTTTATTCAACCGAGTGTTACGATCTAATGGCATATTGACATACAGCACTTTATTGTTTTTTGCTATCTCTATGGCAATATTTTTGCAATTACTCCCAATAGGAATATCCCACGGTTGTATACCCATAATGACAAAGTTCCGGTCGCGTATCATAGTAAGTTATATAAAGTCATTTAATGTTTTTCCATTTTTTCCCATTACCAACGTTTCCCACCAAAGTGCTATGGTTAATAAATTGAAATATTTGAATGCTTCAACATGTCTTTGCCAAAACCATTTTCCAGAGTCTTTACAAAAAGAATCGTAATAAGTCAAAAACTTAGATACTTCATTTTTATCCAAAACTTCCGAACTAATATTCGAATTCAATATAACTTGTTTACATTTTTGGCGATATTCTTCTTTGGAAAAGAACAAAGGCAAAGGAGCAAAACCTCCTTGTTTTTTCTTAGCGGTCACTTCTTCAGGCAACTTTGTTTTGGTAGCCAATTTGTGTACATATTTGGCTACCCCTTTTCCGTCACATATTTCTTTAAAAGATCCCTTATGCTTATACTCACGAGGTAAAGTTTTTAAAAAACGAGTTACATCCAAACCCATGTAAGGGAAAGTGAGATGTTGTCCAAAATAATTTGCCAACATAGACGCTTTAAATAGGATAACTTGTTTCATTGTTTGTTGCATATCAATCAGAAAATTGCGATTCAGGAACAAATCATCAAATGATTCAAACGTTGAAGGGTAACTATCACTATAGCTAAACCCGGAAAACTGTAAAGGGGTTTCAACCATTTTTTTCAATTGCCGTCTTTCAAATCCAAAATCTTTACATTTTAGTGGATAGGCTATTGCATTGGTGTGAAATTTAATGCGGTATAATGACGATGACTTATCTAATATGCCGGTATTTCCTATTTTATTGAATAGGTTTAACATCCAACTGACATGATTGTTTTTCAATTTATACCCTAATGCCAATTCTCTGATCCCTGTTCCGTATAACTGATCATTCCCATCGCCGCCTAAAATCACGTCAATTCCATGTTGGGCAACCATGCGCATTACCATGAAATTGACCATCAATCCGCTTTCCTGGAACGGATCACCTAAATGGCTAATTATTTCAGGAAAAAGGTCTATTTCGGAGCCATCAATTTCATATTCGAAATGTTCCGTATCGAATTGCTCTGACATTAATTTAGCCAAAGGTAATTCACTCCATGGATTATCCTTAAATCCAATAGAAAAAGACTTTGCTTTACCAGTATATACTTCACGTAAATTTACGATATTACCTCCCGAATCGTAACCTCCACTCAACAAAAGTGCTATATTTTTATGACCATTAATTCTCCGGTTTATCGCTTGCTGATGTAACCGATTATATTCCAAGATTGTTTCATCCAAACTTAATGTTGATGTTCCGTGAGAGTGAATAAAATCGCTACACGTTAAAGTTTCTGTAATGGTTATTTTATTGTCGTGATATACCAATAATTCACCACCAGCCAATTTTTTTACTCCTTTTAATGCAGTTTCCGGCGCTGGTATATAACCGAGATTCAAAAAGCATGCAAGAGCTTCAACATTCGGATCCAATCGAAAGTCTTTTATCTTCTTTACATCTTGTAACGAAGAACAAAAAAAACGGTCAGTATAATAAACAGGCGCTCCGGATGAAGATATATCACGATATATGACCATTTTTCCCGGAGTTTGTACAATAATCGTGTATTGTCCGTCATATTCGGAAAAAGAAACATTCCCTAATTTTGCATAAAGTTGACCAACAAGTTGAATACAGCTCTCAAAATTCAACTTGTTAACTTCAGCAACCTCTTTTCCATTATATATTTGTCCACACAGATAAAGAGTAAACTTATCGTCAACATATGATAAAACTTTATCGCCCGTTATTATCGAAGCATTCTTATTATTAATAATCGCATCGATCGTTAATAACGCTTGAACTGGCTGTTGGTCAAAATTTCCTATAAATTCCATTCGTTTAAATTTTATTGAACATTTGAAGAATCCGGGATACCATGTTCCGTATGGATAAATGTTTTGTTAGCTCCTTTCAATGTGAAAAAGTTTTTAAACATCAAAAATGCCCCCTGTGGAATCCATCGAATAGCCTTTAATGTTTGTATGTTATAAAATCTCTTAGGCACCAACATCATAAAAGATAAAATGCACGTAATAAACAAAATGACCCATCCCACAGTCAGATATGGGCGAAACACAAATTGCTCAAACACAATAAATATTGGTATCAAAACAAATACAAGACTTAAAATAATAACCCTTGGCAAAAGCGTCCATTGAAATGCTTTATTAAAGTAATCCAGATTCCCTGTTTTAAATAATTGTTTTACCGCATCTCCAAATGCTATGCGTACGTAATGAAATTGTGATGACAACCATCGACGACGTTGATTGGAAAATGCAGATGCAGTCTGAACCTTTTCATCATACACATATGCATTAGGTAAATAATAAATGGTGTGTTTGTCTCTAAGCATTCTCATCTCAAGTTCTTTATCATAACCACCTATGGCATCAATTCCTAACATAATTTCTTTAAAAAAATGATAATCGAAAGCTACACCTGAGCCAATAATACTTGAAGAAAAACCCAACACACGCTGTCCTTTACGGAATAGCTGATTCGTTATTTCTTCACTGATGGCATCAAGAACAGCAAACGGAGTATTCATATTTTTGGCAACCCGGTGCCCTTGTGCGGCCACAACGGGTTTCGATGCAAAAAAATCATTGACTTGAGAAAGGAAATCGACAGCCATTAAATTATCTGCATCCAAAACAACTGCTATTTCATAACTATCAGACAATATTGACATCGCTTTATTCAATGCTCTTGCTTTGGTGCTATTTTCAAATACAACTTCAATGACTGTAACCGGCATCTTTTTCAACGACTCAATAGTCTCATTTGCAAATGAATCTGCAATCACGATTACCTCATATTTATCTTGCGGATAATTCTGCCGTAACGCATCAGCAGCAACACTGACAATAACGTTATCTTCTTTATACCCTGGAATAAAAACAGCTATTTTCTTATATGTTTCATTTTTGTAAGGAAGTATACGAATCCGGAATAAGGATGCTACCGCAAAAATAAAAAGATATAAAATATTGATAAGTAATAAAATAAAAAACAATATTTGTACTACATTAAATATGTAAACCATCCACTCCATTACTACTGTTTTTCAAATTTAAATTAATTTACTTTACAAACATTCACATATTTATTTCCCAGAACTTTTTGCTATGATTCCTATATATGATTGATCCCGTTAATTTTTTGGTTTGTGAATTTCTCTTGATTTCGGAATATTCATTCAGCACAATAATGTATTTGTGAATCAATCTTATTTGCATTTCACTATTCATCTGGATGAAAGAACAAAATGGCATAAACATATGCCAGACATTCATATACAACAGCCCGCATTCCATAACTGGATTTCCACCATTTCCGAGGATTATAAGAAAGATCAGAATATGATATGCATCCAACCTTCCATTCTTCACCTAAAGCTTTTTTGAAAAGAACATATGAGCGACGGGCATGTGTTCCTTGGCTTACAATATTTATTCTTCCCGGCATGTAATCCAATTCCCGTAATTTTGCTTTTAGCGCCAAGGCCGAAGCATAACTCCTGTCCTTTTGAATAGGATCACATGGGGCACTATGCACATGAGCTGAATCAACACCTTTAGCAATTAAAGTCGCAACATTTAAATCGGCATAATTAGAAAATTGATCACACAAAAACTCTTTTCCAATAGGTATTCCTGTAGCGAATATAACAGAACATTTGCCTTTCCTATAATTATTGACAACACTATCAATAACAACATCACCAACATGACCTTCAACCACCCATATCTCAGCTTCAACAGGCGTATTCATTGCTAAATAAGTGTGGATGTTTCGAGCAAACAATGTACAAATCACAATACATACAATACAAATGCTTAACCATCCCCAAATAGTGAGCTTACGGCTTTCACTTTTTTTTGTTAATTTAAACCTCATATTTTTAACAACGATTTAATCTAGGAGTAACATGAATACTTTGATCAAAAGCATGCCTAAGACTCCACCACCATGCATTTAATACGCTTTGGGCATTTTGATAATTTCTCTTAAATAAGAAAATAATTACATTTTTGGGATAAGCAATCAATAATAAATAAATTACATTGATCCATAACAATATTCCAGACATATTACGACGCGCATATAAAAACCGATTCCTGTTCATGTAATATGTCTTTAATGGACTCCCATGTCCTGTGGCCAGCGATTCCTTGTGCATAATGACAACATCATGTACATACAAAATCCTATAACCAGCCTTTTTGATCCGTTCACACCAATCTAACTCTTCATAATACAAAAAGTAAATATCCGGCATCAATCCTACTTTTTCGATTATTTCCCGTTTTAACATCATGGCTGCGCCATGTGCATAATTAGTAAAAACAGTATGATCATACTGACCATTATCTTTTTCACCATAACCTGTAACCTTACAATGAACTCCTATAGTGGACATCTTTTCGTATCCGGCATATTGTATGGTATCGGGTCTATCGAAAAATTTAATTTTAGGGCAAACAATACCAATGTCTCGGTGACTTTCCAATTTTTCAACCAACAGGGTAATACATTCCGCAGGCACAATCGTATCATTATTCAATAAGAATAAATATTTACCGGACGACTGACAAATGCCAATATTATTTCCACCTGCAAAACCTGTATTTAATGAATTTTTTATCAACTTAACCTGAGGATACATTTCCGTGATTAAATCCGGATGATCCTTTGGCGAAGCATTATCTACAACAATTACCTCTAAATTATCATAACCACATGCATAGAGTGATTTAAGCATATCACATGTGGCTATGGATTGATTATAATTTACAGTAATAACAGAAACTAAAGGAGAACTATGCGGCATCTTTTATCTTCTCTAATGTGGGAGAAACAAAAATAAAAACAACAATAAAACACAAGATTACAGATGTAGGCACCTGAGTAACAACGGCATTCCCATAATTAGCCACTAATACCCCAGCAATACCGGACACAAAAGCAATGATTACATTCTTTATCCATGGATCCTTTAATCTATACCAAATGATTGTTATTCCTTTCAAAACAACGTATCCCCACATGGCCAGATACAACAATAATCCAACAATTCCTGTTTCTGCCCATATTACAACAAATCCGCTATCTGTAGCAATATTGGCAAGAAAACCATTCGGGGAAAATCGATCACCAAATACTCCAGTAGTCCCAATACCCCCTCCAAATGGACGGCTTTTTAAATATTCACGAAATGTTCTTTGATTTTGAAGACGAAGCTGAAAAGAAGCATCTTCCGGGTCAAATGCCGACCTCATACGTCGTACTGCATATACATCATGGGCAACATATGTATATTTAAGGAAATAGAATGCAATACCTACTAAAATAAGCCCTGCCACCAATATACGAATATTCCGTTTAACAAAAAGATAAAGAAATATCCCTCCAAAGGGGACAAACATAGCACCTCGGGTACCACTAATAAACATACCATAAAAACCTGCAAATGCCACCAAAAGAAAAAATAATTTGGAAATTATCTTTTTCTCATGTATTGCTATTATAAGTGCCGTAATTCCTGCATGGGCTTGGGCAGCACCAAATTGCCCTGCATCTGTATAAAAAGAAAAAACCCTAAGTCGACCAAACAACATATGTGTTTTGGCCTTTCCGGCAGCCATTGCTGCTCTTTCAACAGAATTTAAGCCAACGTATAACTGTATACAACCATAAAGCGTTGCCAAAATAACAAAACTACCCCATATGTATAAAAACCATTTTAAATATTTCGGTTTATCTATTAACACTAATCCTAACGGAACGAACATCCACAAATAAAGAGCCATAGAACGCATCCCATAAAACCAAGCGACACGGCTTTCTGCTTCTGGATTAAATAGCTCTAAAAAAACATACAACATCCATAAAGAAGTGATACCCCAAAATGGTGTTTTAGCTCTATTCCAAGGAATATCAGTGCTAAATCCTTTAAAAAAAAGTAATAAATACGAAAACACTAATAAAAAATCTGTACCCAATCCAGGTGTTCCGACTTTCAGATAAGCGCTTAAAATATTCAATATAAAACCATAAATAAGTATCGTAAATAAAATAATAACTGGATTTTCATATGCCTTTATCAAACAAAAAAGCACTATCGGTAATGCTAAGCAACCTAGCCCAACAGTCCAATTCTCACGAGATAAGACATATGCAATACCAACCAAGCATGCTCCCACTCCGACAAACAAAACAATCTTTAATAATGATCTGTTTGTTTTTTCCATGTTACAATAAGGTTACTTATTTTTAGAAAAGCGACCAAGAATTTCTTCAACAATATCTTTTTCCACATCATTTAAGATTAATTGAGGAACAATCCCGGAAACCTTCATAAAACTATCTAAAGCTGTTTGGTCCGCTTTGGTCCATTCCCTATTTGCATCGCAAATCAAAAATGCAATATTGAATTGTTTGATTAAAGCGACAGGATAATCATTCAAAATCAATGAAGGTAATTCTAAAATGAGAATATCCGTATTGTTAAGTCGCTCAACAGGGACTAGATCCTCTGTGCGTGACTGGTAGAAAGCATTGTCTACTTTGTAACTTACGACAGACCAACTGCCTGAATCAAGGTAAGGAACAACAATCAAACACTTTTTCCCTTTCTGGATCAAACGCTCACAAAGCAAGTTGCTAATAGTTGTTTTACCTTCTGATGGGCGAGTACTAATAATCAAAACACGTTGTTGGTGATGTTGATTATCCGTCAAATACAAATTTTTTAAAATAGTGTCGCAGAGGCCATTATTCACTTGTTCAGCATTATTATACGATTGTAGGCGTTTAACATTAGGATATATTCCACCTATTCTCAACCCTGTTGCCTGCTCTGCCCGTTGTGGTGTTTTTATATTTTTATCAAAATATACCATTAGAAAAATAACGGTAATAGGTACCATACCACCAATGACGCCACCTAACATTACCATAAATTTTCTTTTACTAGGAGTTGCAACCAATGGATAATTGGGTTTATCAATTATTTGTATCGCTGAAAGAGATTGTTGATCTTGTTGACGCATTTTACTTTGACTCAAATTCTGATATGTTGTTAAATATGCTTTTTCATTTAAATCTATTTCACGTTGAATCCGCTTCAAGGTATCTCCCAATGGAACGTATGCAGTATATTGACCGAGCGTTTCTGTTCTACGATTCTCTAGTGCTTTCAAACGAGCTTTACTTTCTTCATAAATTACTATTCTATTAAAATATTCAGATGTGATTATATTGTTCGAGACCCCTGCAGACGGACTAACAGAATTCGCCTCTAAATCTTTTTTTAACTCTTCGCTTACCTGATTGATTTGTAACTGTAGATTGGCAATCTGTTCCGATGAAACATTATTCATTTCGGCTATGGTTAATTGGCTGGTTAATTGCCCTATTCGTTGCCTCTTTTCCATAATATCCTTATTTTTAAAACTTTGCGCCTGCGATCCACCAAGTTGACTTTCAATATTTTGTATACCGGCCTCCGTAGCCAGAATGGTTTCCCGCTCCCTATTAATCTGATTTAGAATAGCCTCTCGTTGTGCAATAATATTACCTGTTTGTATATCATAATTTACCAAATTATTTGCCTTTTTAAATTGTAAATATTTTTCTTCTGATAATTTTAACTGCTCTTTAGTTATCTTTAATTGTTCCTCAAAATATTCCACTAACTTATCTGTTTGGCTTTCATTTAGCTTTCTGAAATTTTTTATACAAACATCAACAATTATTTCCAATGTTTTCTGACAAACACCTTGATCGTCACATGTATAAGATAATGCAACTATATCGCTATTCATTACACGTTTTACCGTTATCCTTGATAAAGCTGAAATACTGTAATAACGTGCCGTGTAATTAACTTGGGAAACAAGAAATGGGTTAGTGTCTGATGCTGCTACAAGATTCTGATAGGTTTCTTCCTCAGTTGACCCAATAAGATTTTGGACACTATTTGGAACTTGCGAACGGACAATTTCTAAATGTTCCGCAGAAATAATTTTAGGATCAGCGTTTTTAAGTACCATGTGCGATGCCATCAATCGTAACCCCACTTCCTTTAATGTCTCCCTACTTTTTACAATATTTAATAAATTGTCAAACGCATATCGGGCTGTCTTATCCGGGCCATATTGTGTTGCTGTTTCTGAAGAATATATTCCGGTATAGATAGAAGAAGTTGATTGGTATTCCTTAGGCATATTTTTTGTAAAAAGAACCACCATTAACGCTGTAAATATGACACATGCAATAATGATCCAACAACGCTTCAATAATAATCTAATTAATTTTAAAAAATCGATATTCATATCTTATTTTATAAGCTTAAAACCAATAATTTCTTCAAACAAAAGAATAGTCTTATTGAATTCATTTTTTTGTACTTCATAAGCATTTTTTGCCGATAAATATCTTTCATTGGCTTGTGTGAATGCATCTAAAGATGTCCGGTTATCAGCATAATCCTGTTTTGCCTGTTC
The DNA here is from genome assembly GCA_031551645.1 of Bacteroidales bacterium. Lineage (GTDB taxonomy): Bacteria > Bacteroidota > Bacteroidia > Bacteroidales > UBA4181 > JAIRLS01. The sequence goes on from JAVBNI010000084.1 coordinate 41,922, forward strand.
GTATGACATGTTAGCTGATACAAACAATTCTAATCTCAAATCCAATGCATTGCGTTTGGATAGTAAATCATAGTACCCTGCAATAACAACCTCTCTAACTCCTTTTTCAACAGCATCCTTCCTTATTTTAGACTGTTCAATTTCAATTTTTGCTCCTTTCTGATTCAGACCATAATTGAATATACTGGAGATAGGTAATCTCATAGAAACACCTCCGGTAAACCTAATAGGGTCACTCGTAGTGGGTCCTTCGATCAATACTTCTTCACTAGTAAAATAATAATCTGATCCATATCTTGCATTTGCTTGTAAATAAATCCAATGCATCCAATCACGATTAGTTGACTTCAAACTATATTCGCTTAATAATATCGAATTGTCCGCCATCCTCATTGCTGGCGAATAAATCAAAGCCGAATCGATCAGAGCCTGTAATGGCGGCAACGTCTTAGCAAAATCTTGTGTGTCATTATTAGCTGTTGTTTGGGCATACAAATTATTCGAAAACAACAATTGAACAATGAATATGAAGAATATTATTCTCATGGTATGGTTAACTCTATATAGGGTTTTTATCTATTATACATCTGATTTCTGAAACATAGCGGGAACAGTCCGTAGGAGCAACAACATATCTCCCCAGAATGAATTTTTATGCGCATACATGTTATCCAGAATGAATCTTTCTTCTTCCGACATGAACCCGCCACGTCCGCGAAGCTCGACCTGCCAGAGGCCGGTGAGACCGGCTGCTGCACGGAACCGTCGCGACCATCGCGATTTGGTGATGGCATGCGCTTCATATACAGGTAACGGACGATTACCTACAATAGACATATCGCCTTTCAAAACATTGAATAACTGGGGTAATTCGTCGATACTGGTATTACGGATGAATCTTCCAACTTTGGTGATACGCGGATCATTCTGTATTTTTAGGAATGCCTTTTGAGCATTTTGTCGTTTAATCGCTAAACGTTCACAAATACGTTCGCCATCGTAATAATATGCCGGTGAACAAAGCTCTCCTTCAAGAAGCTTAGCACATACGGAACAAACTAACTCTACCTCATCATCCTGTGCTGCGTACTGGTTAAGATGAGCCACTTCCTTCAAACGCCTGTCAGCGTCGGAGTACATCGACCGGAATTTATAAAAATCAAAAGTATTGTAATTGGCACCTACACGCTTTGATTTGTATATGGCATTACCTTTGGATTCCAATCGTATGGCTAATGCTGTTAAAAATAAAACCGGCGATAAAAGGATCAAAGCAAATGAAGCAACCGCAATATCAAACGCACGTTTAATAAATGGCGTTTTGTATGGCCGCATAAACTCATCATCATGTTCTTTTTCTACATGTTGATGACCAGGACGTTTGTTCTTTAAATAAGATATTCGATCGTATATACGCTTATCATCTATCGGTTTCTGCAAACAACCATTGATACCTACATTCAACGCTTTTTGTTTTAACCGGTTTGTCGGCTGAGCAGCAACCAATACAAAAACATGTCCGTTATTTAGCCCTGTTTTTTGCATTTCCTGATACAAGGCAAGGCCATTTAAACCGGGTAAATTTGTTTCACAAACAATGGCCTCAATGTCATGCCGACATTCCAAACCTTCAGGTGGACCAAAAGCTTTAAAAACACCATTAGTCATCCATTTGAAAGCCATCAACCCGTTGGGCTCATGGTGTACTTCAAACAGACTACTATTTCCAAGATTGTCAATGACCATCCGGTCACTGCCTATGTATAATATTTTTACTGGTGTTCGTTCCATTTATAAGATCAAATACCTATCCGGCTTAAGAACCGTTCCCTGACTTCAAGACGACGTTTAATACGGGCGATCACTTCACTCGGATTAAACGGCTTGACAACATAATCTTCGGCTCCCAACTCGAAACATCTGATTTTGTCTTTACTCCACTCTCTTCCCGAAAGAATCATAATCGGGATATCATCAAAAAAACCGCTACTCTTAATCCTTTCCAAAAATTCAAAGCCGTTTAACTCAGGCATTACCAAATCGCAAATGATTAAATCCGGGAAATTACCTGCTTCCAGATAATCAAGCCCCTCCTGACCATTAGACAAAGAGATAACGTCAAACTCCTGTTTGAGTGTATTTTCAATAATGAATCGTATACTTTTCTCGTCGTCTATTACTAAGATTCTCTTTTTGGCCATAACCAAATCATTCTTTAAAATGAAGTCTATCCATTACAAATTTAATGCCTCAATCTTTTATACGAAGAAGGCTCTAAAAGGTTCTATATTTAGATTGATTTTTTCCAACTTTGACCAACATTGCTTTTTCTTTGACGTACGTACTCAGATCGTACTTAAAACAACGATATTCTAAATTTTGTGCAATTAAAAAATAATTGTCAAAATTATATATTTCCTTGATATTAATTTTATAATTTGCTATGATGAGACGATTTTATCGATCTTTTTCCTAAATTTGTTCCATCTGTTTCAAATATAATAGATAGAAGTTATTGTCTGGCGGATTTGCCCAGATGGTATTTTAATTTATTGAAAATTAGCTTAATATATTAAATATGAAAATTCTTGTGACGGGAGCCAACGGATTTATCGGTAGTTTCATTATATCCGAAGGTCTCAAACGTGGTTATGATGTATATGCAGGTATCCGTAGTACCAGTAGCAGGAAATACCTGCCGGAAGGGATTCGGACAGTTGAACTGAGTCTTGATAATAAAGAACAACTAAAATATGAATTAGCCACGCTCGGTCGATTCGATTACGTAATCCACAATGCAGGAGTCACCAAATGCAACAATAAAACGGACTTTGAGAGGGTAAATTATGGTTATACCCGCAACTTTGTGGAAGCATTGACAGAAAGCAACACGGTTCCGTCAAAGTTTCTGTTTGTAAGCAGTATGGCAGCTTACGGACCGGGCGATCCCAAAACTCTGAAACCAGTCCGATTGAGCGACATTCCTAAACCTGATACTCTTTATGGGATCAGTAAGCTCAATGCTGAGAAATTTATCGAATCGCAGGTGGGGTTTCCATATCTGTTCTTAAGGCCAACGGGCGTCTATGGTCCCCGCGAAAAGGATTACTTTGTATTCCTGAAAACCGTTAATAATCATTTGGAACCGGCCATGGGAACAAAAAAACAACATCTTACGTTTATATATGTGACTGATTTGGTCAATGCTATGTTCCTTGCACTCGAGTCGGAATATGTCCGGAAAGCGTGGTTTGTCTCTGACGGGAAGGAGTATGATAATCGCGAGTATGCGGCAATCGTAAAAAAACACTTGAACCGTAAAGCATTGTATCTACCGGTTCCTTTGTTCTTAGTAAAAGGTATTTCATATACTTTGGACACAGTCGGCGGATGGTTTGGCATGTCACCAACACTCAACAAGGACAAATATAAAATCATGCGGGCGACTAATTGGAAATGCGAAGTAGAACCATTACAAAGGGAACTCGGCTTTGAGGCCGAATATGATCTTGACAAGGGTATCGAAGCCTGCGTAGAATGGTATAAAAAGGAAAAATGGTTATAAAAAACCCCATCAGCGGCCAAACTAATGGGGTCTTAGGGAACATGGGTCTTCCCTTGAAAAAAGTAAAGTATGAAAGTGTAAAAAAAATTTGCATTGTTCTTACAAGACAAATGTAAATCAATAAAGTGTATAAAAAGTTAATTTTTGACGAATGCATATCCTTTGTTGACCAACGTAAAAAAACAGGTGATTTCTCTCTATAAAAGCATGTAAAGAATAACAATTATTCTGGGAGCATGGCTGAAAATAAATATATCACAGACGCAATTATTCGCAATAAAATAATTGAATATCAGAAAGATGAGATGATGGGTTATCTCGTCTACAGTAAACTCTCAGGTTATGAAAAAAATCCGGTCAACAAAAAAACATTGGAAAATATTGCAAATGAAGAATATGATCATTTCAGAATATTGTCCTCGTATACCGGAACCGTACCTAATGCTCCACGAGCTAAAGTATGGTTTTACATTTTAGTTGCCCGAATATTTGGATTAACTTTTGGTATCAAGCTTTTAGAACTCAAGGAAGAAGAGTCAATTACAATATATAAGAGCTACGATGCTGCAATATATCCTGAAATGGCAGATATTGCCGTTCAAGAAGAAGAACACGAAAACAAACTGATCGCCATGGTCGAGACAAAAAGCCTCGACTTCATAAGTGCTATCGTACTGGGAATGAATGATGCTTTGGTTGAATTAACAGGCTCATTAGCCGGTTTTACACTGGCGCTTCAAAATTCGGCAATCATCGCTCTGATGGGCAGTATTACCGGAATTGCGGCTGCCATGTCGATGGCTGCATCAGAATATCTTTCGGTAAAGGCCGAAAAAGGAACCAAAAAGGCTTTAGAGGCTGCTACATACACCGGAATTTCCTACATAATAACAGTTGTCATTTTAATCATTCCATTTCTTTTTATCCGTCATTCATTAGTGGCTATGATGATTACGCTGGTAATTGCGGTTCTGATAATTGCCACTTTTAATTTTTATTATTCGGTTGTAAAAGGTGAAAGTTTCAGAAAACGATTCGCCGAAATGCTTGTTATCAGTTTTACGGTTGTTATCATTAGCTTTGGCATTGGTTATCTGTTGAAAAAATTTACTGCAATTGATGGATAATAGGACAAGGTCAACAGTTTACCTCAAATTATAAACTATACTTCAACCCTTTTGCAAATTCCTAAGGTTGTTTACCTTTGCAGTTTCAGGATTTTAGTCATCGGATTATGAATTTTAAATATCTAACCATTGATATTCAATCATCAACAGTAAAATGAATTTTCTGGTAATATTTATTATCACCGCTTTTCTGGTTTTGTTGACAGTACCGTTTATTCCAAACCGGTATAAAGGTTACGCAGCTTTGGTCGCATCGTTGTGGATTGCTGTCATTTCGACGGTTATGTCAATAGCAGCCTTGTTGGGACAGGAAATCAGTTTTACACTGGTGACCAGCTTTATCTGGGGAAATATTCCTTTTGCCATTGACTCATTATCGGCATGGTTTATACTAATTATAAATTTAATCGTTGTCCCGGGTGTGTGGTATGCCCCGGGGTATTTAAAGGACTATGAACAGTCGGCAAACCTCAGTCTCCATTATGTAATGCTGGTTTGGGTACATCTTTCGATGGTCCTGGTATGCATGGTACAAAGCGGACTGGCATTTCTATTTGTGTGGGAAATCATGTCCTTGTCATCATTCCTGTTGGTCATATTCGACAACCAGCAACATAGCGTCCTGAAAGCAGGTTTAAATTATCTGGTACAAATGCATATTTCTGTTATTTGCCTGATGATTGCTTTCCTGGTGGTTTATCAAAACGAAGGTGGGTTTGAATTTTCCCGGATCGGCGAATACTTTACCCAACATAACAATATTCCCTTGTTTTTGCTGTTTTTTGTGGGTTTTGGTTTCAAGGCCGGTATTATCCCGCTTCATACATGGTTACCTCATGCGCATCCGGCAGCGCCGTCGCATGTATCGGGCATCATGTCGGGCGTGATTGTCAAAATGGGAATTTACGGAATTTTCCGCATGGTTACCTTCCTGCAAACCGACCTATTACTCATTGGCAATATCGTGATGATAACCGGAATAATCACCGGTGTATATGGTATCCTGCATGCTTCTGTCCAGAAAGACATCAAACGGCTATTGGCATATTGTACGATTGAGAATGTGGGATTGATTGTAATGGGTATTGGCCTGGGGCTGATCGGACAACATACGGATAATGCTTTCCTGGTGATGGCCGGATATGGCAGCGCCTTATTCCATGTATTGAATCATGCGCTGTCCAAGGCATTGCTATTTTTCGGCGCCGGCGCAGTCTATCAGTCCACACATACGCGGAACATGGACAGAATGGGCGGTTTGGCGAAAATAATGCCCAAATCAGCCGGACTTTTCCTGATTGGTTCATTGGCAATAGCGGGTTTGCCGCCACTTAACGGCTTTTTATCCGAGTTCATTCTTTTTTTCGGATTTATCAAAGGAGTAATGCTTCCTGACACCACTGAAAGTATCATTATTATATTGGGAGTCACAGCCATTGCACTTATCGGCGGTTTATCCGTGCTTACTTTCACCAAAATATACGGTTCGATGTTTCTCGGGACACCGCGGACTCCTCTCCCACCCGACATACATGAACCTTCAGTGAAAATGCGCCGACCGCAATATGTATTGATAGCCGTCATGTTGCTGGTAGTTCTGTTACCGTTCGCAGTATTTGGCATCGTATTCGGAGTTATTTCTTCTACGTTCGGCTTATGGGAATTTCATCCTGATATTGCCGGATTTACCGGACTTTTACAAAAGGTAAGTCTTGTATTGGTGATGTTCCTTGCACTGGTGATTGCGGTAATGTCCCTTCGAAACATGGCAACACGCCGTCTTCCCGAACGACAGGGCGATACCTGGGGTTGCGGAAGCCAGCAACCAAGTACACGGATGCAATACACTGCCAGCTCGTTTACCAAACCTATGGGTAAATTATTTGGTTCGCTATTACCTGTCCGCAAAAACTATAAACGTGTTCCCCGTGAAGAGATATTTCCCAAACAAGCGCGTTATGCCTATACATACGATGATTGGGTGGAAGCAAGACTCATCCGTCCCATTGCCCGGCTGGTGAATCGTTTTTCATCCATCACCCTGCGCATACAGGATGGACGTCTGCAATGGTATATCCTATACGGATTATTGTTTATTCTTATCATTATCCTGTTGACATGGTTGAAACTGATGTAATGGTTAACCACAAATATTTGAAGGAATCTATGTTTTACGGTTTTCCTTCTTTATGGTTCAAAAAAGAAGCTGCATGTTAAGTTTTATTCTCATCCTTATTGCCAGTCTGTATTTTTCAGGAGTCATCATCCGCACCAAGAGTATTCTTGCAGGACGTAAGGGCCCGGGTATCATGCAACCGATATACGATTACGCTCGATTGTTTCGTAAAGGAGCGGTGTACAGCCATACGACCAGCCCGATATTCCGCCTGGCGCCTGTAATTTATTTTTCCGCAGTGCTATTTTCAGCCTTATTGGTACCGTTTGGTAGCAGCAAAGGGATGCTTTCGTTTGAAGGCGACTTTGTTGTTTTCGCTTATTTATTGGCTGTTGGTAAATTTTTCATGGTACTGATGGCTTTGGATACAGGTAGCAGTTTCGAAGGAATGGGCGCCAGCCGCGAAGCTTTGTTTTCGTTATTGGTCGAACCGGCATTTTTCATTCTGATCGGTTCATTTGCCTTACTCACCGGACACACATCATTCTATGACATCTATGCAGCGTTCCACTTTTCAGGCCCTGTGTCTTATGCCATGGCTGTGCTGGCCGGGTTTGTGTTATTGCTGATTGTTGCCATCGAGAATAGCCGTATGCCGGTCGATGATCCCAAAACACACCTCGAACTGACCATGATACATGAAGTGATAATTTTGGATAACAGCGGATTCGACCTCGGCCTCATCATGTATGCCGGAACGCTGAAATTTGCCATATACGGTTCGCTTATTGCCAATTTTTTCATGGACCATTCATGGCCGTATTATGTTTTCATACCGGTATTTTTTGCGATCCAAATGTTGTTTGCCATCATCATCGGATGCATCGAATCGTTCGGTATCCGTTTCCGCATGAGCCACAATTCCCAGTTTATTTTCACATTAACATCGGTCAGCCTGTTGATATTCTTCGGAGTATTGTTAATGCTGGGAAAATTATAAAATTCCATGATTCAATGATTCAACAATTCAACAATTCAACAATAATATGACTCACGTTTTACTGGTTGTTTTTTCGATAACGCTTCTCTACATAGGGATAGCCAACCGCCTGTTTACTTACATCAATATCCTGATGTTGCAGGGAGTGATATTGTTTGGGGTTGCATACATCCAACTTCACGACATGAGTTGGGGTAACCTGGCATTCGTCCTGTTGGAAACGATCATCTTTAAAGCTCTGGTTATTCCGTTGTTTTTAAAAAATATCATCCGTAAAAACGGTATTACGCGCGAAGCCGAACCTTTTGTTTCCAACTTCGTATCCCTGATCATCATCACCTTATTGATTGTCGGATCTTTCCTCGGAGCCAGCATGATCAACATGGGCGACCTGGATATCGTATTTTTTGTGGTGGCTATCTCTACCGTATTCGTGGGATTGTTCATTATCATATCCCGTAAAAAGCTGATCACCCATGTGATGGCATATTTAATACTTGAAAATGGTATTTTTATTCTCTCGCTGGCTGTAGGAAACGAAATGCCGGTCCTAGTCAATAGCGGTATCCTGCTGGACATTTTCGTCAGCATCCTGGTTCTGGGTATTTTCGTAAATAAGGTAGGTGACGTGTTCAAGGAAACAGATGTCGAACAACTGAATCAACTAAGGGACTAATCGGAAAATCATGATCATTGCATATTTTATTGGCGTTGTTTTGCTTGGAGGAATGTTTCTCTTCCTGAGAAGCGAGCGTACGCAACATATTTTGGCAGGTATTTTCATTTTGTTGCAATGGGGTTTTACCGGTCTCGAAATACACAGGTTGAATCATATCGGTTTCGACTTTTTCACGCCCGACGCTTTGGGGGTACTTTTTCTGACAATACTCAGCTTTTTGACGCTTCCGGCATATTACCACAGCTTCGTGTATCTGGAGAAAAACAATGAACAGGTGCGCATCCGGAATTTCTACCTGTCGGCATTGACGTTCTTTTGCGGAGCCATGAGCGGGGTATATTTATCCAATCATGTCGGAATGACTTGGATTTTCATAGAGTTAACCACCATTGCTTCCTGCATACTGATATACCACCACCGTACACCAGAAGCATTGGAAGCAACCTGGAAATATATTTTTGTTTGTTCGGTAAGTATTGCCTTGTCATTTATCGGGGTTTTGCTTCTGAGTATTGCGGTAACCAAAGCCGGACTGGAAGATTTTACTTACCATGAACTGGTGGAACATGCGCCGGAACTTGATCCGTTCTGGCTGAAAATCGGATTTCTGTTCCTTTTCTCCGGTTATACGGTCAAAGCTGGTTTGTTTCCTATGTTCACGGCCGGCGTAGATGCCAAGGATCAGGCGCCAACTCCTGCCGCCGCCTTATTGGCAACCTGTCTCTGCAATGGTGGTTTTGTAGCTATTTTCCGTATTTTTCAAATAATCAATCACAACGAAAGCGGCATATGGGCACAGAAGGTGATTCTGATCAGTGCGATACTGTCTGTGTCCATTGCAGCATATTACATGGTACGTACTAAAGGCTACAAGAGGTTGCTGGCATATTCGGGTGTCGAACATATCGGACTGGCAGCCATCGGCTTGGCCATGGGCGGGCAAGGTTATTTTGCCGCCTTACTGCACATTGTTTTGCATTCGTTTGTGAAATCAGCCCTGTTTTTCCAGTTCGGACAGGTGTCATATATCTACAAGTCTGTTAATAAACACGATGTGGGCAACTATTTCCGGATAAATGTCTGGGGAGGGTTGGTATTGCTTATCGGATTTTTTTGTATCACTGCTATGCCGCCATCCGGATTGTTTGTCAGCGAATCTATTATTTTCCTGTCGATGCTCGATCATCAACACATGATATTGATGGTTGTTGTTATGCTGCTACTCACCATTATCATCTGGTCGCTCGGACGTAGCATATTCAGTTTGCTGTTCACGCCCAAGAAATTTGTTCCTTTGGATATTGTTCGTCCCCCGTTTTTTGAATCTATTTCACAATATGTCTTGTTGGGCTTGGTAATTTGGTTTGGGATCTATCCTCCCGACTTTTTTATCCGTATCCTGACTGAAATCATCATACATCTGGCATAACAAGAATTCCAAGAAAATCAGCCTATGGCGCTTAATTATATCTGGATCGGTTTTTTCATAATAGCTTTTGTAGTAGCGATTGTTCGTTTTGCTGTCACAGGCGATACGGAAATTTTCAAAACAATTATCGACAGCACATTCAGTTCATCCAAAACTGCTGTAATGGATATTGCCTTGCCGCTTACCGGTGTCATGGTGCTATGGCTAGGATTGATGAATATTGGCGAAAAAGCCGGAGCGGTAAATTTCCTGGCGCGTATCGTCGGACCATTTTTCAACCGCCTATTTCCCGAATTACCCAAGAAAAGTCCTGTCTTCGGACAAATGTTGATGAATTTTTCGGCCAATATGCTTGGATTGGATAATGCCGCCACACCGCTTGGATTAAAAGCCATGCAAGGACTTCAAGACCTGAATCCTAAAAAAGATACAGCCTCCAATGCCCAAATCATGTTCCTGGTAATCAACACATCGGGCTTAACTATCATTCCTGTGAGTATCCTTGCCCAACGGGCAATACTTGGAGCCACAAATCCTACGGATATCTTCATACCTGTCCTGATAGCTACGGCTGTCTCTACGTTGGTGGGCATGATCATAGTAGCCTTACGGCAACGGATTAACCTGCTCGACCCTGTTATGATAGGTTGGCTGGGCGGAATTATTATGGCCATTGGCGGACTTACCTGGTGGATTGGCAGTTTGGAAAAAGACCAGATTGAAATAGTATCGAAAGTGGGAAGCAACTTATTGCTTATCTTGATTATCGGTATATTCATTGTTGGCGCTGTCTTCAAAAGAGTAAACGTATACGATGCATTCATAGAAGGCGCAAAAAACGGCTTTGATGTCACGATCAAAATTATTCCCTATTTAGTTGGCATGTTGGTAGGGATTGCTATATTCCGCGCTTCGGGCACTATGGATTATATTATTGACGGGCTGGGCTGGGGTTTCGGCAAAATGGGCTTGAATACCGATTTTGTTGCGGCGTTACCCACTGCTTTTATGAAGCCATTGAGTGGTAGTGGAGCTAAGGCCATGATGGTCGAGTCAATGATTCATTATGGCCCGGATTCTTTTGTGGGGCGACTTTCATGTCTTTTCCAGGGAGCAGCAGATACTACTTTCTACATCGTTGCGTTGTATTTTGGGTCGGTGGGCATCCGCAAGACCCGTTACGCTGTTACTGCCGGTCTGATGGCCGATTTGGCCGGAGTAATCGCAGCCATCGTGCTGGCTTACTTGTTTTTTGCATAGAAAAACAGGCAATGGTTAATGATAAAGGGCTAATGATAAATGATGTAAAATACAGAAAATAAGACTTAAACAAATTAAAAAAATGTCGAACATTTCTTGTAAAGTACTTATTAGGTACGCTGCAACACATGTTCGACACTTTTATTTATTTATACAACACTGATTTTATGCGCATTGTGCGCTAATTCTCAATTCTCAATTCTCAATTCTCAATTACTTACATGAAATAGATTAATTTTGTGAACCGGGTTTAATACCCGGTAATTTTTCTAATCCCGTTAAATACAATATAATCGGACAATCGAAGAATGATAGACAGAGCTACCATAGATCGGATATTTGACACGGCACGTATTGTCGACGTGGTGGAAGAATTCGTAGCACTCAAACGGAGAGGCATCAACTATATGGGGTGCTGCCCTTTCCACAATGAGCGTACGCCTTCGTTCGTGGTATCGCCTGCAAAAAATATCTACAAATGTTTCGGATGTGGTAAGGCCGGCAATGCGGTCAATTTCATCATGGAACACGAACATCTCAGCTATCCCGATGCATTACGCTATCTGGCAAAAAAATACAATATCGAGATTGTTGAAAAGGAACAGACTCCTGAAGAACAACAATTGAGCGATCGCCGTGAAAGTCTGATGGTGGTTACATCGTATGCAGCACGTACCTTTCAGGACAACCTGCTCAACAGCCGTGAAGGTATGGCTATCGGGTTGAGCTATTTCAAGGAACGCGGGTTCCGCGAAGATACGATCAAAAAATTTGAACTCGGTTACTGTTTCGAAGCGCGCGATGCGTTTACCCGCAAAGCGTTGAAAGATGGCTATAAAGAAGAGTTCCTGGCGGAAACAGGGTTGAGTATCCAGGGTGAACATGGCGTTTTTGATCGTTTTGCCGGACGCGTAATGTTCCCCATCCACAGCTTTGCCGGTAAAATCATCGCCTTTGGCGGACGCGTACTCAAAACGGACAAGAAAACGGCCAAGTATCTTAATTCACCCGAATCGGAAATTTACTACAAGAGCCGGGTGCTCTACGGGATTTTCCAGGCAAGGAATAGCATTGCCAAAAACGGGAAATGTTTTCTGGTGGAAGGATACACCGACGTCATTTCGATGCATCAGGCAGGAATTGAGAATGTAGTAGCATCGTCGGGGACTTCGCTGACCGTCGAACAGATACAATTGATCAAGCGTTTCACGCCCAACATCACGGTTTTGTATGATGGGGATCCGGCAGGTATTAAAGCTTCGTTACGCGGAATAGACCTCATTCTCCAAGAGGATATGAACGTGAAAGTACTACTTCTGCCCAATGGCGAAGATCCCGACTCGTTTTCCCGAACACACAGTGTTACCGAACTGGAAGAATATATCAGGAATAACGAAACGGATTTCATTACTTTCAAGGCCCGACTGTTATTGGACGATGCTAAAGATGATCCGATTAAACGGGCAGAACTGATCACTGATGTGGTACAGTCCATCGCGCTTATTCCTAAGGCTATTACACGATCAGTCTATCTGAAGGAATGTGCCCGTATGTTCGAAATGGACGAACAAATGCTCTCCGAAACGGTAGAACTGATGCGGCATAAAAAGGCTGCAGAACAACACAAAAGGGACATCAGGCAGGCCAAAACCGGAACCGAAAACACAGCTGCCCAGGTTGAATCTCCGACTGAAACAACCGGCCCCGCTATAGAAATAAAACCGGAACAAACACAAGCCAACAGGGAGGTCGAACTGGCCGAACGGGAAATTATACGCCTGATGCTCAGTTACGGCGACAGAATATTGTACGAGATAGATGAGGAAACCGGAGAAATAAATATTACCGTGGCCGATTACCTGATCCATGAATTACGTTTCGACGAACTGGATTTGCAACATCCCACATTACGAAACATATTCGAAGAATATGAACAACTAATATCAAACGGAGCAGTAGCCAGCGAAAAGCATTTTGTTCAACATCCCGATCCGGAAATAAGCAGCTTGGTTGCAGGTCTTATCGAAACAAAATATGTATTGAGTAATATCCATAGTAAAACCGGGATAACCGTCAAAACCGAAGAAAATAATCTCAGCTATGTAGTCCCGATGAGTGTACTGGCATATAAAAACAAACGGGTAATGATGCGATTGAAAGAAATATCTGTTGCCATTCAGCAAGCCGAAGCCGACCAGTCAACAGAACGCCTGACTGAACTTTGCACCCAGTATATGAATTTATCGGAAGTAAAAAAACAATTAGGAAAAACTCTGGGAAAAAGAATTCTTAATTAAAGATCAATCATCGAAAATACCATTCACTTCATGAGGGGATTTATATTTGATTATGGTGGAACCATAGATACAAACGGCATTCATTGGGCGGAAGTGCTTCGTCATGCCTATGAAGTCAGCGGCTTTCAGGTCGACAATGATTTGTTTCGTCATGCCTATGTACACGGTGAGCGGACACTTGCCCTGAATCCCATCATCCAAAACACATTCACTTTCAAGCAAACATTGGAAGCCAAAGTAGCGATCCAGCTCCAATACATCGCAGAACAACAGCAACGTACTATAGATGAATTGAATCGTCTTTATTCCGCAAATATCGTATCCTGGTGTGATGATTTTGTCAAAAAAACCATCGGAGATACCGGAAAGGTACTGGAACAACTCAGCAGGAAGTTCCCGTTGGTTCTGGTTTCCAACTTTTACGGAAATATTCATTCCGTATTAGAGGATTACGGGATTGATCATTACTTTTGCGGCATAGTTGAATCGGCTGTTGTTGGTGTGCGTAAACCTGATCCTGCCATATTCCGCCTGGGTGTAGAGAAGTTGGGATTCTCCCCCGGAGAAATTGTCGTTGTGGGCGATTCGTTGTCCAAAGACATTGTTCCGGCCAAACAAACCGGATGCCACACCGTATGGTTGAAAGGTCCGGGATGGGATCATTCCGGCGATATCCAATGTGCAGACGAAACCATTACGGATCTTTCCGAACTTGTATCATTATGTAATTGAGAATGGAGAATGGAGAATTGAAAATGGAGAATGGGGACGTATTAAGTCAATATGATACATAAAAGTGAAAACATCGATTATTTACCGGCAAGTACTTAATTGAATATGTACCTTAATATCAAATAAAAACACCGAATGTATAAAAATATTTTTGCAATCGTATTCATGGTGGTCGTCCTTTCGGGATGCCGGATGTCATCTGAAAAAGTACAGATAAAGATCGAACGTATGGAACAAAGCCTGTTTTCCATTCCGATCGACTCGATAGCCGCATCCATTCCCCGGATAAAACAGCAATACGGGGAATTATTCGACTTGTATAACCATAAAGTGATACGCATTGGTTCATCGGACGATCCACAGTATGCGGAAAGACTAACCGGTTTTTTAACCGATTCGTACATGAATATGGCCTACCGGAAAGCCCGGGAAATATATCCTGATATCAAGGATATTGAAACAGGTTTGAGCAAAGCGTTTTCCATCTATCACGAGATATTTCCCGAACGTGATATCCCTTCGGTGTATACTTTGATCTCGGGCTTCAACTACCATATGGTTACCGCCGATACCATTCTTGCCATTGCGCTTGACGAGTATCTCGGCGCAAAAGAGGAAATGTACCTGCGCCTGAATTTAGCCAATTACCAGCGTCAACTGATGGACAAAAAATATATCGTCCCGGATTGCATGAAAGCATGGGGGTATACCGAATTTCCTTACAACGATTCGATCGACAATGTTTTGACCAATATCCTGTACGAAGGAAAAATAGCCTATTACGCACGCCAAATGCTTCCCCATACACCCGACAGCCTGATATTTGGTTATACCCCGGACCAGCTTCATTGGTGCGAGAACAACACCAAACAGATGTGGACATTTCTCGTTGAAAAGAAAATGTTGTATGCAACCGATTATCTGACCATCAACAAATTGACAGGCGCGGCTCCATTTTGTTCATTATTTACACCCGAATCGCCCGGCCGTGCGGCAGTTTGGCTGGGTTATCAGATTATCCGGTCATACATGAAACACAATACAGTATCGCTCGAAGAATTGCTGTTGGATAACGATTACCAGGACATTCTGGCAAAAGCCAGATTCAAGCCGTAAGGAATTGAATATTCAATATTTAAACCGGAAATCAACAATCACCCATTGATTAGAATAGGCATTCTTTCCGATACACATGGTTTCATTGAACCGAAACTATTTGATTTTTTCGCTTCCTGCGATATGCTCTTTCATGCAGGAGATATCGGCAATATGGAAACAGCCGATGCTTTGGCTGCATTTAAACCATTGGTAGCCGTGTATGGTAATATTGACGGGTCGGATGTACGTGCAACATATCCCGAAATACAACGTATCCAATGCGAAGATGTCGATATCCTGATGACGCACATCGGCGGTTATCCGGGCCGTTACGACCGCAAAATATACCCTGTGTTGAAATCCTATCCGCCTCAATTGTTTATCGCAGGGCATTCACATATACTTAAAGTAATGTACGATAAATCGATTCATTTTCTACATATCAATCCCGGCGCCATCGGCAACAGCGGGATTCACCATGTAAAAACAGCTGTACGCCTTGTCATAGACGGCAGTAATATGAAAGATCTGGAAATACTCGAATTGGCACGAAAAAAACAATGATATGATCTTGGTAATTAATCCCGGCTCTACGTCCACCAAAATAGCGTTGTACGATCGATCGGATGTCGTATTTCAAAAAACCATCCGCCACTCGGCCGATGAATTGGCACAGTATGCAAGTATTCCTGAACAATTGCCTTTCCGTAAACAACTAATATTGGAGCAACTGCAGGAAGCTGATATTGATCTGAACCGGCTACAGGCGATTATCGGACGCGGTGGCCTTATAAAACCTGTTAAATCAGGCATCTACCAGGTAAACGAACTGATGAAGGAACATCTGCGTGCAGGATACCAGGGACAACACGCCAGTAACCTGGGCGGGCTCATTGCCGCTGAAATCGCCGCCGAATGTCCGCAAGATGTTACGACCTACATTGCCGATCCTGTAGTGGTGGACGAGTTGCAACCCTGTGCACGCATCGCTGGCCATCCCTTGTTCGAACGTAAATCGGTCTTCCATGCTCTCAATCAAAAAGCCGTAGCCCGCATGTACGCACAATCCATCGGGAAACCATACGAAAAACTGAATCTGATTATCGCACATTTAGGCGGAGGCGTATCTGTAGGAGCACATCATCAGGGCAATGTCATCGACGTGAATCAAGCCCTTGATGGCGACGGCCCGTTCTCGCCCGAACGTAGCGGTACATTGCCTGTCGGACAATTGGCTGATCTTTGTTTCAGCGGCCGGTACAATCACGATGAGGTTCAGCAAATACTGTGTGGTAAAGGTGGATTGGTCGCATATTGCAACAGCAACGACGTGCAGCAATTAATCAAACAAGCAGAAAATGATTCGTATACCGAACTTATCCTGAACGCATTCTGTTATCAGGTAGCTAAAGAAATAGGTGCAATGGGCGCTGTACTAAAAGGCGAAACAGGTCAAATAATCCTTACCGGAGGAATCGCCTACAACACATGGATTACCGAACGCATCGCCGCATATGTTTCTTTTGTTGCACCTGTCACTGTATATCCGGGAGAGGACGAAATGGCCGCCTTAGCCATGAATATGGAAATGGTATTGAATGGCCAACTGGTGGCAGAAACATATTGTAATTGAAAATTGAGAATGTATAGTAGACCATTCAGGCGAGTTTATGTTCAAAGGAAATAACTCAACGAAGTTGTGTTATTTGTTAACTTTCAACTTTCCATTGTCAATTGTCCATTGTCAATTCATTCATAATCCGTCACTCATCACTTCCCATAGCTTATCTTCCGGAAGAGGAGCAATCAGATTAATTTCCTGGTTTTTAACCGGATGCTTAAAACATATCTGCCGTGCATGCAGACTGATACCGCCATCGGGATTCGAACGCGGATAACCATACTTTAGATCTCCACGAATAGGACAGCCTATTGATGCTAACTGGCAACGGATCTGATGGTGACGTCCGGTTTCCAATTCAATTTCCAATAAATGATATCGATCGGACGAAGAAAGATGCTTATAATGCAAAATAGCCTTCTTCGCACCAGGTTTTTCCTTTGAATAACAGAATGAGCGGTTTTTCTGTGAATTACGTTCAATATAATGTATCAGAGTGTCACTTTCCTTGGGAGGATAATTTTTAACAATGGCCCAATAAGTTTTCTTAATAGCTTTATCCTGAAACATCTGGTTCAATCGTATCAGTGCTTTCGAAGTCCGAGCAAACAAAACGATACCGCTCACCGGCCTGTCAACACGATGCACAACACCTAAAAAAACGTCGCCGGGCTTATCGTATTTTTTCTTCAGATAGTCTTTTATGATTTGCTCTAATGGCACATCACCCGTTTTATCGGTTTGTACGATTTCGCCGCAACGTTTGTTGACAACAATCAAATGGTTATCTTCGTAGAGAATATCCAAAATCGGAAGATTAAGAGATTATTTCTTAAAATGACTTTAATATTGTTTACCATATCTATCGACCATGTTAGCAGCTTCGTAGCCTGACAGGTCTTTGACGTGTCGACCTGATAGGGTCGGAATAGAACGACACTGAAATGACTTTCCTAATAAACAATATTCAATTATCGATTATCAATTATCAATATTCAATTACCTAATGTTAAATTAATTATAAAGTAGCACTATAAAAATTTATAATTAATTAAAAATATGCGTGTTGCAATTACCTCCAGTGAGACCGTTTACGCTAAGTTCTTAATTCTTAACTCTTAATTGGCTCCGCCGAGCTAAAGGTTCTTAATTTAACACTAATATTGTTCCTTTTCGTTGGGAAAATCACCCGTACGTACATCATGGATATATTGTTGTACGGCACCTGTTATTTCATCAAACAGGTTGAGATAACGACGAAGAAAACGTGGAGAGAACTCATTGTTCAATCCCAGCATGTCGTGCAGTACCAATACCTGTCCGTCCACCTGAGGCCCAGCGCCAATCCCGATAATGGGTATTTTCACTTCCTGCGCCACTTTCCCGGCAAGAACGGCCGGAATTTTCTCCACTACGATACCGAAACATCCAAGTTCTTCAAGCAAATGGGCATCCTCGAGTAATTTTTGCGCTTCGGCTTCTTCACGGGCACGTACCGCATATGTACCGAATTTATTAATAGACTGCGGAGTAAGTCCCAGATGCCCCATCACGGGAATACCTGCACTGAGAATACGCGTGATCGATTCGGCAACTTCGCTTCCGCCTTCGAGCTTGATAGCCGATGCGCCCGTCTCTTTCATGATACGTACGGCCGATGCAAGCGCCTGTTTGGAATTACCCTGATAGGAACCGAATGGCAAGTCGACAACGACTAATGCCCGATTTACTCCACGCACGACCGACGAAGCATAGTTGATCATTTCATCCAGCGTGATCGGAAGAGTGGTTTCATATCCGGCCATCACATTGGACGCCGAGTCACCAACCAATACCACTTCAATGCCCGCATTGTCAAGAATACGCGCCATTGAGTAATCATACCCGGTAAGCATAGTGATTTTTTCACCTTTCAATTTCATCTCACTCAATACATGAGTGGTAATTCTTTTTACATTTTGGTGTACTGACATGACACAGTTATTATAATTCTGAAAATAATTTACATAATAAAGAAACGGATTTAACAGACAGAAGTTAATCCTTTATCTGTAAAACCCGTTTATTGTATGATTGTTTGTCTATTGACTTATTTCAATGAAAACGTGGATGAACCTACCATATATCCGTCACAATAGATGTTTACTTCGTAGTTTCCTGCAGTCAACTGGTTATTGTTGTCTGCAAAAATACACACTTCGATATCTTTGTTTTCATATTCGATTTTACGGAATGCCGTGTAAACGATATCCCCGCCACTTTGTACCGGAAATGTAGCATTAGATTTATTGGCAAGTACTTTTTTGTCGGGTTTGGTTATTACTAAGTAGAAAACCTTTTCTTCGGCAGAGGCCACCTGGTTTTCGCGAACAGTAAAACAGGTTGATAATTTTTCAATGTTTCTCACCCGTTGGGTGTCCTTGCTCCGACTGTTAAGCCCCTGCACTGTAATATCAGATACGGTTAATACCTGCGCCTTTTGTACGGTAGAGGTCAGTTTATCTTTGTCTTCAGACAACCGCGTGCGTTGCGCCCGTTCCTGGGCCAATGATTTGGTTAATTCCGTTTTTTCGGCAGACAATGCCAGATTACGTTGGTTCAATGAGTCAACCTGGATGATATAACTTTTTAGCACCTCGCGTAATGTCGACAATTCTTTTTGATACATTTTTATTTTATAGGCATTGTCAGCCTGAACTGCCAGCATCTTGGTGATTTTTTCCTGCTGGGCTACGGCCAATGTCTGTAAGCTGTCGTTATTGGTTTGCAATGAACCAAACTGGTCTTGCAGGTCGGTCAGGTCGCTTTCCAATGTTTGTTTTTGCGTTTCAAGTATTTCCTGTACTTCAGCCGCCTGTTTCTTTTGATCACTTAACTTCGAGAGCATAATCCCTATGCCCGAACCAAGTACCAAAATGATAATAACCAATAAAATAAGAATTCCTTTAGATGGGCCTTTATTTTCGTTTTCTGTGGATACCGGTGGTATCACTTTATTATTACTTTCCATGATTACAATGTTTGATTATTAATTAAAAAACCGCCCAAAGTTACATAATCATTTGAATTTTTCAATATATGCATTACTTTTCGTGGCGTTTTCTTTTAGCCAAACTTCTTCAATAGCAACTCATTTGACAAAAAATATATTGTAATCTTCTTCCTATGAAATTTTTCCAACAATTGAATTCTCCGGATGTACGCAAAAACATTTACTAAAAAGCAAACAAAATACACTGGAAATCGTATAACAGGATATTTACGGCCATGAATATTTTATAGTTTTATTTCTTTACCTGCAGGGTTGGGAAGAGTATTTTTTGTTGTTTATTTGCTGAAAATATGAAAACATATTTTTATTTTATAAATAGATAATAACACAACCGTATTAATATTGACGCACATCTGAATACATGAGAGTTTTATATTATAAACATATATTGTTTTTTTTACTTGCTGTTTCATTCAACTGCTCTGCACAAGTTGAAACAAAACGCTGGTGGAATCTTGAAGCGACACTTGCTACGGATAGGGCGGTTTTTTGTACCGACGATGAAATCAAACCTATGGATAACCTTCTTGTAAATGCGCGAGAAGCGCGGGATAATGCAGCTAAGCTGCATATATTCCTTGACATCATCCGCACTTGTCAGGAAGAAGGCACGATATACCGGGCTATACAATATGCCGACAGTGCAATGGCTAATGCCCTCAGGTTAAATGATTCACTTTCCATTTGCCGTATTTATGTCGCTTCGGTCTATCATATGGATTTGTGTGGCAATCCCGGTGCAATGCTAACAGAAGCCAGGTTATCCCAAAGATGGATGCCACATTCGGCAACAGGAACAATAGATGAATTCAAAGTATGGGCGTCGATGGGCGATGCCTTTCTAAAACTCTTACGTTATGACGAAGCCGAGAAAGCATATCGTAAAGCGTGGGACGTTTCGGATCATCTTGACAACCGAAAAGCCCCGGGATATGCGTATTTGAATATTGGCAAAGCCTTATATGGTGCCGGGAAAATAGATAAAGCGATAAATGCATACCGTCAAGGTGTTAGTGTATTCAAAGCTCTGGGTGATACGTTAAATTGTTGCGTACTCTATAGCCAGATAGCCTTATCGTATTCCGACCTGGGAATGCGCAACAAACAATTAGAATATCTGCGTTTAACGTTAAACACAAGCGAACACCTGCACAATTACCTGCAGCGGGCAGCAGTTTATCGTATCCTTGGTGCTTTCTACAGGGAACAGAATGACAGTACACTTGCTACCGAATTTTACCGGAAAGCCATCGAAGCCTTCCAAAAAATTCCAAACAAACACATCCCGACATTGGGTGACAGTCATAGTGATATGGCCGATTTTTACAATTACCTGGGAGACAAAGAAAAAGCATTGTATTACCAAAGGCTTTCCATCAAAAGTTACCAGGATTTACCAAGAACCGTTACACTGATGAGCTATAGATTGGGGTACCTACACTTCCAGTATGGACAACCTGACTCGGCCTTATATTATTTCAACGATGCACACAACAGAGCGCTCATCTTGAATGATCCTCGTTTGCTGGCCACCAGTTGTAAAGGATTAGCCGATTACTATCGCTCTACAGGCAATATTTCACAAGCAATTGGTTTTGCTGAAAAATCATATGAAAACGCAAAAAAGATACAGTTACTCGAATTGGTTCGCGAACTGTCGGGAATGCTGGGCGACATGTATGCCGAAACCGGCAGATATCAACAAGCATATGCATTACAGGCACGGCACAGATCGCTGACAGACTCCCTTACCCTGGCCGAGAGTAACAGGGATGCGTCACGCCTGCAAGCACAAATTGAACTTGCCAATGAGGAAAACAAAATGAGCATGCAGATTACGGAACAACAACGACGCATCCAAACACAATGGATTTTTTCAATACTGTTAGTCTGTATATTGATCCTTTTGCTCGTATTGGTTGTTACAGCACTGAAAAATTATAAACAGCGGCAAAAGGTCAACATGCAATTGAGCAAGCAGAAGGAAGAGCTGGCCATTGCCAATGAAGAATATGCCGCCATCAATGAAGAACTGAATCAGAAAAACGAGCAATTAATGGACGAATTCGCCCGTCGTATGGAAGTATTACAACAGTTGGCCGACAGCGAAAGTAAAATTCTCAGCTTCATCCAACAATCCTCCGAGGGTATTATGATGTTTGACGAAACAGGCCGTGTAATGGAATGGAACCACACATTGGAACTGATGACGGGACTTTCGCATGATGAAGTTATGGGCAAATACGAATGGGATATCATATGGAATCATTTTCCTGAAAAGGAACGTACCCCACAACTTCTGGACGCACTGAAACAATCGCGGCAGGACTATATCAAGGGCGGTAATAAACAAGACCCGTTGATCGAAGAAATGGAGTTATTCATACATGGGCAAATCCGCTATATGCAGGCATCCATATTTCCTATAGAAGCTGCTGGTACTTGCTTCTTTGGACGCATCCTGCGCGATATCACCGAGCAAAAATTAACCGATATGGAGTTGGAAAAGTATCAGACCCAATTGGAACAAATGGTCGAAATAAAAACCCATGAACTGACCGTAGCCAAGGAAAAAGCGGAAGAGTCGGATAAACTCAAATCGGCCTTTCTGGCCAATATGTCGCACGAGATACGTACTCCGCTCAATGGAATTGTCGGTTTTCTTAATTTTCTCGGTTCGGACAACCTGCCGGCCGGCCGCCGCAAGGAATATGCCAGTATCGTCAATAACAGCAGCGAACAGTTAGTCAAACTGATAGACGACATCATAGACGTAGCCAAAATAGAAGCCGGACAAATGGACATACATCCCATACCGTTCCGTCTTAACCACCTGATGTACGAACTACAGATATTTTTCGAAACATACCTGAAAAGCAGCCAAAAGGGGCATGTTGAAATGATACTTGACGATAGCGGGTTTATCGACTCATGTATTGCTTTGGTCGACCCGGTACGTTTACGGCAGGTGCTGAACAACCTGATAGGAAATGCTATCAAATTCACCGACAAAGGCTTCATTCGTTTCGGCTACAAGCAATACGCACCCGACCAGTTGGAGTTTGTTGTGGAAGACACGGGCATCGGCATGCTTTCCAATCAGTTGGATGTTATTTTTGAACGTTTCCGCCAGGCTAAACAGGACAACAACCACCGTTACGGAGGTACGGGGCTTGGCCTGACCATATCGCGCAGCCTGGTACAAATGATGGGGGGCGACATGCATGTAAAATCGACCGAAGGCGCCGGTTCGATCTTCCGTTTTACCATCACCTACCGACCTGCTACGATTAATGATGAAAGTTGAATGTTTAGTAGGCTCGTGAGCGAACTTAGGCGATAGCCGATCTCATGAGCAAAGGGAGTAACTCGACACCTCGCGCTCATTCTCCATTTTCAATACTCCATTCTCAATTATTTCTAAAGTCTCACAGCATCTTTCAACGCTTTATAGCCATTACTGCTGGCTTTTAATATCGCACCGTTTTTGAGATGCACCCGATACGTCTCTTTTTCGTATAGCTCGATCTTGGACACTTCATTAACATTAACGATTGCCGAGCGATGGATACGGATAAAATCCTGCGGCGGAAGGTTCTCTTCGAAATATTTCATCGTTTTTTCCTTCAAAAATGAACTTTTTCCGGTATGTAATTTCACATAATCGCCCCAAGCCTCGATATAGTCAATTTCATGAACAGGGACCACATGGATCTGCTGCCGGTCCTTGACAGCAATCCTTGCCAGGAAGCCAGGTTGTGGAGCAACCGTACTTTTCAGGTTTTGAAGTTCGGGTGATGCGGCTTTACCTGAGTGTATCCGAGCCAAAGCCTTTTGCATGGCTGTATCGAACCTTTCTTTTGAATAGGGTTTCAACAGGTAATCCACCGCATTCAGCTCAAAAGCACGGATGGCATACTGGTCGAAAGCCGTTGAAAAAATGATTTCGGGAGGATTATCTATCAATTCCAGCATTTCGAAACCAGTCAGTTTGGGCATTTGTACATCCAAAAAAATCAACTGCGGATCCTGTTCCCGGATAAGCTTCATCGCCACAAAGCCATTATCAGCTTCATCCGTGATTTCAACATCAGTATACGCTTGTAAATAGTGCCTAATCAAATCCCGTGCAGGCGCCTCGTCATCGATAATAAGTACTTTAATCATTTTTGATTTTCGATCAATATTGGGAAATCTTTATAAAAATTCAATAATCCTATTGTTTCGGTGCGAAGACCGTTCTTTACGAACTTCTTGATATCATTTTCCATCAGGTCACCCATCCCGTTAAGCATACCTTTATCACTTATTGATTCTAAAAGCGCAATACATCGCTGAATATATTCCGGTAATGGCGCCTTCATACGGGTTTCAACTATTGATTTATTAAGTGGCGTACGACGTTGCATGAAAAACCAAATGTCGAAAATATCACGATTGGTGATTGCACTCCGATCTAATAATGCACAAAGTTTGTGGGCGAACATGTCACTTTGAGTCATTACAAACATGTTGATACCCAATAGATTTTTAATCTCATATTGTTCATTGTTCGTTCTGTTCGAAATTTCTATTTTCAGTTTGCGCTCGCCAAATCCATAATCTAACACGAACAAAATTCCATAAAACTTTTTTGCTTCGTCGGATATTGTCCCATGATGAAGAAGGATTTTACGAACTTTGTCATAAATCACATTTTCCTTTCCGGGAAGAAGCTGATTAAAATCCAAATCAACGGAAAATCGAGGCAACCCGTAGAAGAACATAAGTGCTGTTCCGCCCTTAAATCCCAAAGAATTAGCTAACAGCGTGTCAGAGTATATATCTTTGAGAATTTGAACCATCTGAAATTTGTGTTTGTTGATATCAATCATTTTTGAAAAGTTGATTTACACGTTTTATCAGCGATTGAGAACCATAAACAGGCAGTAACCGGGTAATTATTTTTTTATTCAACGGGTGGAGGTTGTCCACGTAATAATTCTTATACAAATATATAGAATCAAGAAATGCCCGTTCGGGCGAAGCTATGTTAATCCCTTCAATTGACTGATTAACACCTAAAATATTGACAAGAATTTCACCTTTCATTTTATGATATATACAAATTTGAGATTCAATTTCCACTGTCCGGCTTAGATAACTGATAGCTGTGATATGCGGATCGTATTGGAAAATGACACCTGCTTGCTGCAATACATATTCCAATGATATGTACGACGGGGTATAAAGGACACATATCAATTCTTCGAGATTGTAATCAGGTTTAGTATATATTCCTTTCCGGGGGTTACCAAGCTTTTCTTTACTTACATAGTAATTAAGCTTTTTTTTCAAAGAAACAAAATCAGTATCCCCAACCAACATTGCAATATCATTCAATCTGAACACAGTTCGAATATCTTTATAAATTTCCAATATGATATCTTTTTTCATAAACGGGAACTAAAAGTACTAAATTTTGTTACTTACAGTTTACAAATGTAGGGATTATTTTTTATTTAAGCTATAAATATTAAGATACTAACGGGATTTTCAATATCACTGTAAATACGCTGCCTTTCTTTTTTTCCTGTATAGCCGCCGATGTCCCGTATAGCAACCGCAACCGTTCACGGCTATTTTTCAATCCTGTCCCCGAACCTTTTTTCGGCGAAACACCTTCCGCATCAAAATCATTGCTTAATTCGATGTTCAGATATTGACTGTCTTTTGTGATTTTCGCCACAATACGGACGGTTTCCAGGCTTTCATAAACACCATGCTTGATCGCATTTTCGAATAGCGGTTGCAACAACATGGCCGGTATTTCCGCGTTAAGGCTTGCTGGGTCGATGTCCGGCTCGTATTGCAGCTTATCGCCAAAACGCAGTTTCTCGATAGACAAATATCGCGCGATATTTTCCATCTCGTCGGCCACACATGAATACACGCGGTTGGTAGCCAACACGGCATAACGCAGGTAGTCGGACAAAGCTACCAGCATCTTCTGCGCCTGCTCGGGATTACGGATGATCAGCGAGTTGACCGAGTTCATGCTGTTGAACAAGAAATGCGGGTTGATTTGTGACTTCAACAAGTTCAGTTCACCATCCTTGATCAGTTCGTTCAAGCGGATTTCATTAGCCGCTTTTTCGTTCAACTGCTCCACATACGCATAAAGATAATATACCAGCATGGCCACTATGTACAACAAGAAGCCATCTAACGCTTTCCACCAGAGCGATATTTTCAGATAATGCTGATATTCGGCATTACCCAGGCCTACCAAGTAACACAACCAGTAGTCGGCCAACAGCCAGCAGGAAATAACAACGAAAGCTAAGGAAAGATGTGCTGCAAGAATAAACCGCCATGTCCTGCGTTCCCAACGGTTGAACCGGACAGGATACCACAACGGGATCAGGCAGCAAATCAAAAGAAAGCAGAATATCACGGAGTCGATAAGCACATATCCAAACGGCAAATTGGTGGATATGTACACGACTGCCGTCTGCCCAATGGCGATGAGCGTCCAGATGCCTGCATAAATCATCCGCGACCGATAATTGCTGAGTATCGGGTTCCCGTTCACTTACCTTTTGTTTTCAATACGACTGAAAGCACCTTCTGAGCTCACTTTCACACATTTCAGACAGCCGATACATTCGTCTGCATTGCCGATAACCACATGCTTGTGCCACAAAAAACTGATCCGATCAATCACTTCAGGACATTTTTCGTGACATTTCCAGCATGCTTTGCACTTATGTACATCAAATCTCACGAATTCGGTCTGCATATCGCGTCGTCCAAATCGTTCCATCTTATTTCTACTTACATTTGATTTCACCACCCCCGAAAACAGAGCTTGCTTCGACAATCAGCGTGCTGTTTTCGTCCACTTCGAATCCTGGTTTGGGCCGGTTGTCTACAAAATTTCCGAAAACCTGGGTTTGCCTGATCTCTACCTTCCAATCGATAGGGACATATAGAACAACCCCTCCAAATACCGAGTTCAGTTCCAGGTGATGGACACCTTCGGCCAATTGCGAGTCAGTCAGGTCGAGTTCCATACCGCCAAATACGCAATTGATCTCTCCACCTTTGAAATCCTTGAAGTCTATTTTCTCGTTGGATCCGCCGAATACATAGTTCCGGTCGATATACCCCGATTCGGTATAGCGCTTTTCCCACTTGCGCGAACTATCCCCGCGACGCTTTCTTTTCCATTCCTCCGCATGCTGTTCGCAATGTCTGTCCCACTTTTCGCGAAACTCACGACTGCGCCACGGCAGATAACGCCCAATCCAAAGCGCTTTCATTACAATGATGACTCCCAAAATCATCAAAACCAACGCCCAACCGTTATGAGTAATAAAACTCAAGCCCTCGATATCCAATTTTGGCAGGAGAAAAAATCCGCCAATCAACAATAATACAATTCCGCCAAACCATTTATGTTGTGAGAAAAGAAAAACAAAACCAATGGCAATCAATAACATGGGCCATGAAAACACTACATATTTATACGCTAACGGCAAAAGCCCTGTATTAAAAGCAAACAACAACGCACCGGCAGCGATAATCAGTAATCCGCAAATTATTGAACCTATTTTTATACTATTCCGTCCCATCTTAAAAGAATTATATGGTTAAAAAGATGATGCAAAGATGTACCATCCACCGGCATGGAAAACACATATTCTGCAAACACAGGATGCCAACCGGTGAATAACCGTTTTTACCCGGTTAAAGATACAAAATTATAAAAGATAGCTGCTCTATCTTATATTTGCGTTGCTATAAAAATTGTTGTTTTCATGGAAAATAAATTCGTTCAAAATTTAAGGACTGCAAGCCCGGCATATCATAGCCCAATGGCTTTAGCCTTGGGGCAAATTGTACGATACCGTTCTTTCAAGTCCTGAAAGGACGATATAACCGATTATGCCGTCCTTTCAGGACTTTCTTGTTTATCTGTTTTTCACCCAAGGCTAAAGCCATTGGGCCAAGTTATATCGTCGTTTAACTTCGTTGAGCTCGCCCCCACGGGGCTTCGGTTTGCGACTAAAGTGGAACGAAAATATTTCAAATTGAATCCTAATTTTTGACAGCCCACCTAACAGGTTTTCAAAACCTGTTAGGTTTCAATTGACAAAATACGCTTGACGTAACACTAATTCTCATACCTGTCCGAACAATCTCACTAATGTTTTATTTTTGAAACAATTCCATCTGATTGTCAGCGTTTTTTGCATCAAAACTCGAGAGAAAGCTGTTTTAAATTTTCTTTCGATCCAACCGAAGAAAACAAATCCGGTGGC
>JAVBNI010000192.1:0-11079 GCA_031551645.1 Bacteroidales bacterium
CGCACGTATGGGCATGCTCCTGCTTGTGTCACCTCCCGGCTACGGCAAAACCACACTTATGGAGTATCTTGCCAAGACGATGGGATTAACGTTTGTGAAGATCAACGGCCCCACCATCGGGCATTCCATCACATCCATCGATCCTGCCGAAGCCAAGACATCCGGCGCACGCGAGGAACTGAAAAAGATCAACCTCTCGTTCGAGATGGCCGACAACGTGATGCTATACCTGGATGACATACAGCATTGCAGTGCTGAGTTCCTGCAAAAGTTCATCTCGCTGGCCGATGGTCAACGCAAGATGGACGGTACGTTTGACGGCGAAAGTAAAACCTACGACCTTCGCGGGAAGCGTTTCTGCGTGGTTATGGCCGGCAACCCCTACACCGAAAGCGGTGAAAAGTTTCAGATACCTGATATGCTCGCCAACCGCGCCGACGTGTACAACCTCGGTGATGTGATCGGCGGCTCGGAAAGCCTGTTCCGCCTGAGCCTTCTCGAAAATGCGATGGCCGAGAACCCGTACCTGCAAAAGGTCGGCAGCAAGAGTTTCGCTGATTTCTACCAGTTGATACAGTACGTGGAAACCGGAAACGAGGCGCTGCTCAACCTCGAAGGCAACCATACCCGCCAGGATGTGGACGATTTCATTGCCGTGGTGCGCCATACCATGCAGGTGCGCGAGGTGGTGCTGCAAGTAAACCAGCAGTATATCGCCAGCGCCGCCATGAAGGATGCCTACCGTACCGAACCGCCGTTCAAGCTGCAAGGCTCGTACCGCGACATGAACAAGATGACCAGCCTCATCCTCCCGCTGATGAACACTGCCGAGGTGGATACCCTTATCCTGAACCATTACGAAAGCGAAGCCCAGACCCTGACGTCCGACAACGAGGCAAACCTGCTGAAATTAAAGGAAATCGCCGGGAAACTCTCGGATAATGACCGTAATCGTTGGGAAGCCATCAAAACGATCTTCCTGAAGAACAATAAGCTGGCAGGGATAGGACAAGACAACCCAATGGGACAGGTGATCGCGCAATTGGCGCAGTTCAATGAGGGTTTGGAAGGTATAAAAGCGGTATTGGGGAAGAATTAAACTAATATTCTTATCAATTCGTCAGGAGTACAGACGTTTATTGCAGAAAGGTTAAAATCGGATTTGTTTCTGGTTACGATAATATCAATAGAGTGCATGTCGGCAACATGATATTGTATGGCATCTTCAAAATCTTTGAATTCGGAATTTAGGGCGTCGATAATAGTTTCTTTCGTTACGCTCAAAACTTCAATAATATCGACCAGCTCACGGATGAAAGCAATCGTTTTTTCGTGTCCGCTTGCTTTCCTCGACACATAATAAATATCTGTAACAGAAGAAGCCGTGATAAATCCTTTCATCTTCCCTTCATCTATTTTACCGAATATTTGATCTGCAACCTCGAAAAACGGTTCTCTTTGCAAAGCGATATCAAGTATGATATTCGTATCAATCAACACTTGTTTCATTTGTATTTTTCCGATAAATATTCGTACTTGGCTTTTTCGGGATCGATGTTTGCATCTTTAAGAAACCCGGCCCATCGGGATACAAATTTTTTTGCGCTTGTTTTTTTAATTTTCTTCGGTTTTTCTTCTTTCGGGACAATAAAAAGCTCTACCTCTTTACCGTACAAATCGGGAATGTCTTGGGGAAGAGAAATGGTTCCCGCCTCGGATATTCTGATGTCAAATTTGTATGCTTGCATAGGAAAAAATTATTGATAATTACGGCAATACAAATATACATCATCATAGTGTATTTGTCATAAAAAGATAAATATTTATCTTTGAAAAAGGATTAATTTCATGAAAGTATCAGGTAATACAGCGTTGATAGATAATTATTTCATTTGAGCAGAGAGAATAAAATCAATTTGAATAAAAGACTAAAACATGTTGAGATGGCGCAGTTCAATGAGGGGTTGGAAGGGATCAAGGCGGTGCTGGGGAAGAATTGAGGTAAGAGGTAAGAGGGAAAAGATTGGCTGTGTCAAATATCCTCAAAATCGTTGTGCCTGAACATGTTTGATGAAACATACAAAAAATGTACAAACTATGATAACTTTTTTATTTTCATTTCGTATAATAAACTGTTGTTAAATATCAACTGAGAATTCTCTTACTTTTTGATATAAAACAACGCATGGTGTGTGAATATATGGGTGGTGTTACGGTTTTGTAACCCTTGATGCAGATGTTTTTCACAGTGTGTTGTTTATGTTGCAATGATATTTTTAATGTATTCATCGAGTATCATACGTGATACATGATGGGGTGCTGATGTGCAAACATGGCTTACGCGCTCCGCAGAGAGTAGTTGTGATATCAAAACATGACTTGTAAGTGCTGCGTGTTATAATTGTAATGTTAAAACATATTCTGCAAACATTACAAGTTATCAGCACAATGTTAAAATACAACTTGCGCGATCTGTATATTATGATTGTCATGTCAAATATCAACTTGCGTGTTGCGCAGGAAATATATGTAATATAAAAACAGTGCTTGCAGATTCTGCACCGCATCGTTGTGAATATCAATTGTTGTTATGAATCTTTAATTTTTGAACTTATGCCGGATGAAGTAAAAAGCAAAAAATCCCCGCATGGCGCTACGCCGCGCAAGGAAGCCGATATTATTACGATTGCTGCCAATGTGGCTGCATCGTGGGAAAAACGACCCGAACTGACCCTTATATGGATCACTCCCGATGGTTTGAAAGACGCAACAGGGGTATTCAAGGAATCATTTACGGTACGTAACGAAACCAAGGGAGCACGTATGGTTATTACCCGAACCCTCAAATCGATCAATACCGAAATCAACCAATCGGTGAAATACCTGAAAGGCTATATTGCCGATACATACCAGGCAAAGGATGCACCGGCCTATTACACACAATTCGGGATCGTGAAGGACCGGAGGGCTTATACGATACCGTCCGATAACGACAAACGCCTGCATGCCCTGGAACAGTTGGTAAAAGCCATCGGCCAGCACGGGATGAGCGACCGCAAATACGGACAGCAGTATTGGACCAACCTCTACGAACAATTTGTGCAAGCCAAAAATCAGGCTGCCGAAAGCGACAGTACTTCCGCCGAACATATCAATATCAAGACCGGCCAGAAGGCGGTTATCAAGAAAGCGCTCAATGCGCTGATATACCTTATCAAAGCCAATTATCCCGACAGTTGGAAGGAAGAACTTCGCGTGTGGGGATTCCAGAAAGAGAAATATTGAATAATGAATATCGAATATTGAATATTGATTTTCTGCGCTTTGCGAAATATTCAATTAGCAAAGCGATCTCATAACCAAAGGGAATAATATACAATCATCAATATACAATTAAAGGTTGGCGGTAGGATACTGAAATATCTTACAATTCCCCTGTCCAACCAATATATTTTTAATCTTTATAAAACGCCCGGTTGGGAATTGACGGGCAAAAAATAATAATCGAATGAAAAAGTATTTTTTGAATGCAGTATGTTTGTGTTTGTGTGCAGGTTTTGTATTTACGAGTTGTAAAAAGGACGATGATGGGCCGGGAACAAGTTCTATTGAAGACAATAAGATAACTGCAACCGTTAGCGCTTCAAATGTTGATAATGTAAAAGCATTGGTTGATGTTAGTGGAGACAATATGGGCAATTTGACAGGTACTTCAGTAGCTAATAGTAGTTTCTCCAATGGGTTTACATTAACATTACCGGCGACCGTTGATGCCAAATATCTCGAAGAATTCGATGATGATGATTTTCCGAGTGGAATATCAGTAAGTGATAAAAGTGCCAAGACCGGTGAAATAGTGATAGTAGGCTACGATAAGGCAGGTGCTCAATTAGGAACCTTTTGGTATGCGAGCAATACTTGGGATGCTGGATTTATATATGCTGATAAAAATGTCACTATAACGGGATCTGGTACAGACAAATATGGTGATACGGAAGTATATAATGTCTCCCTTGTAAAAGGTTGGAATATTATATATGGGACTGAAACTGAAAAAAACGATGTTTCTACATATACATACACAACATCGGATCCAGGTGGATTGAAATGGGTTTTTGATGATTATAGTGATTATTCATATCAATCGGCAAGTGTATCTAAATCCAAAATTGCCGGTAGCAAAAAACTTATGGCAAAAGGTTTGAAGTAAAACAGATTCGTTTGAATTCACATAAAAATGGCTTGCCGAATATATCGGCAAGCCATTTTTGTTACCTGTGCAAAAAAAGAGTGTTCTTATTCCAATGTTGTTTAGTTAAGGATCGTGATGGAAAAGATGTCTCCATTCCGCATGCTGCGCACCCCCGAAGGGAGCGACGCAGTCAGCCTTCCTTTCCCACTTTACGCCTACGGGAGGCCGTCATGTCGACTAAGCAAACGAGGTACGAGTTTGCGCATGGAGACATCCCTTAACTAAACGACAGTAGTTCCTATTTTGAATATCGTATTGGGAAGCGGCTTTCTGATATCTGGTTTTGTCCTGTTGTTTGTCCTGTGGGGACGTGGATTAGTTGCTACACTGCCGTTTATAATGATTGCCATTGGCATAACGGCGCTAACATCAGGAAAAAGATAAATCCTGTAACCAAGGTTATCGGGTTTTGCAACCCTAATAGGAGGGCTGTTAGCCCGGTATATCATGGCCCAATGACTTCGGCCTTGGGCCAAATCGTATGATACTTTCAAGTCCTGTAAGGACGATATAGCCGATTATGCCGCTTTGCCTGTTTACCCGCTTTTCACCCAAGGCTAAAGCCATTGGGCTAAGTTATATCGTCGGTTAACTTCGTTGAGCTCGCCCCGCGGGGGCTTCGGTTTGCGACTAAACTGTCAAGAAAATATTTTATAATGAACCAATGTCGTTTAGTTAAGGATCGTGATGGAAAAGATGTCTCCATTCCGCATGCTGCGCAAGCTTCAGTCGACATGACGACATACTCTTATAGAAGATGGGAAAGGAAGGTTGAGCGGCGAAGCCGCTCAACCTTGCTTTCCCACTTTACAACTACGGGAAGCCGTCATGTCGACTAAGCAAACGAGGTACGAGTTTGCGCATGGAGACATCTCTTAACTAAACGACATTGTATAATGAACCCTAAACTTTGAACATCTCACCTAACGGGTCAATCTAAAATGAGAAGCAAACATCCCATTTTGTAAGGTTAACTTTTCAAATAGAGAAATGTATTTTACAAATATTGAAATCAACATCTCGAAACCCTTTAAATGCCACCCTTTTCTAACAACAAAATAAAAGATAACAATTTCAATTATAAACATTAACTTTGAAACAAATTCATAAAATGATACTTGAAAAATTAGAACCAGATGAAAACAACATTGAATACAATTGGCTGGATACTGGTTATTACATTGCTCCTGCCGGCATGTAAAGACCAAAATGGTGCGGAAGAGAGTTATTCCCTGCGGGGAAAAGTGGAAAAAGGCCCGTTTATGTCGGGCAGCAAGGTCACCATATATGAGTTAACTTCATCGCTGGAACGTACCGGACGTAGTTTTGCCGGGCTTATCAGCAGCAACGATGGCAGTTTTTCTTTGGATGATATACAATTGGTATCGCCCTATGTATTGATCGACTGCAATGGGTATTATTTCAACGAAGTAAGCGGGCATTCGTCGGGAGGGCAACTCAACCTGATGGCGTTGTCCGAGTTGGAAAAGAATGCCATTGTCAATGTAAATATATTGACACATCTTGAACGGCAACGGGTCGAAAAGCTCATTGCACAAGGTAAAACCTTTGCACAAGCCAAGGAACAGGCCGGACAAGAGGTGTTGGCCGCATTCGGTTTATCGGCTACGTCATTACAGCCGGAACGTGTGGAGTTATGCAGCAACAACCCCCTGCTTGCCGTATCGGCTATCGTGCAAGGCTATCGCAACGAAGCCGATCTGACAAAGTTATTGAGTGATATAGGCCGGGATATAGCCGAAACAGGCACGCTGAGTAACGACGATTTGAAGAACAGCCTGGCAAACGATGCGGTTCTACTTTCCGGTACAATCATCAGGCAGAACCTGGAAACATATTATCAATCGCTGGGGAACAAGACCAATGTACCCGATTGCGGGACGGATATCGAAAAATTCATAAAACAAAATCCTGTCATAAGTTCGGGTATCAGTTATCCCGCCAGTGGAAAAACCGGTGTTAACCTATTGTCGACCGAACCTTGCCGTTTTACCGGGAAGGAACAGTATGAGGCGTCGCTTGCTGCCGAGCTACCGGCAGGCCGTAGTTTACGAGTATTGGTTGCAGCCCGGTGCAGCGAAATAGTTATTCCCGCCAGCGATACTACTGCCGCCAAAACTATTACCCAATGTGCCGACTGGTCATTTGCGGCAATTCAAACCGGAGGCTGGACGCCCGGGACATGGAATGCGGAGACCCGGTCGCGCGATTTTACCATCACCGGCCCGGCTACAGGCGATTTACATATATACCTGAACGGTAAAGGTGCTATTTTGATCAACATTTATGAAAATAATAGCGCTATACCGACACGTCAAAAGACAATAGAATTTGAATAAGTTCTGAATTAAAAATTAAGAGTTAAAAATTAAGAATTTAGCGCAATCGATCCTGCCCGACTACGCCATTCAGGCGGGCATAGTCGGGCAGGAGCTGACGGCAATGATGAGCGACATTATTCAGAATCATTGCCGTTGGCTTCAGCCAACGGGCTTAAGAGAATCAGTTGCCTATGGGCTTTAGCCCCCGGCTCTTGATTCGCATAAATTACCATTTTATTTTTTACTCTTTACTAAGCTTGTATTCCTTTTTCCCGAACGCAACCCGTGTAGCCAGGAGGATTGTTTTTCAAATAAAATGTGGTATAAATACCAGCCCGGCAATTGCTAAGGCTGCTATAGCGCAGATCAGTACTCCTGCAGCAGCGATATCCTTTACCAAACCAGCTTTTGGATGTTTTTCCGGTGAAACAAAATCCACCAATTTTTCAATAGCTGTGTTGAAAGCTTCGGCAGCCCAGACCATGCCAATGGCTATGCCGATGGCCATCCATTCGTAACGATCCAATCCTGTTATCCATCCCGCAACGATCACCACTATTGTAGCCAGCAGATGCACACGGGCATTTTGTTCGCAACGGATCAGTTGCCACAAACCTTTGGCAGCATAACCAAAACTTTTGATGAATTTATTCATGTGGAATATCTCTTTTGGCATATATCCTCAGATTTATTTAGACGCCGCCAAACGCAACACCAAAATCATCCGGTGAGATATCGGGTTGTTCGGGGTACAGGATGACGCTATTTGTATGGCCGAAATAACGGGTTACCACACGAGGTATCAAGGCTAATTTACGACTGAAAGAAACCGTGTTGGGACGTGCAGAAATAGCGACAAACAAATCGTCGTTGCTTAGTTCCCCTGCCAATACCTGCATATCAGGAAATTCTTTTAAAACGCGGAAATGATCTTCAGAGTAACCGTTCATTTCTTTCATTCCCGAAATTCCTGCCAAAGTATGTTCGTCGCCGATAAATAATAATTTGCCGGCGCTATTACGTTGCAGAATCAACAGTAAAGTCAACCATGTATAAAAACCTGGTTCATGATCGGCATTCCGGGGTATCAGGACATATATTTTCCGGAATTTAATAATTGAAGCGGAAAGATTGGCTACAAGAATGGTTTGTTGGCAATTACTCAACAATTTATCTACGATTGTACCGAAAAAATATTTGGCTGTATCCGATTGGCCGCTCCATCCCATCACGATATGTGTGACTTGTAACTCCATTGCTGCTCGTATAATACCCTCGGAAATATTACTGTCAACCCGCATGGCGGGAAAATAATAGACCCTTGCAGCAGCTGCCTGGTTGAAAAAATAGCTTGAAACGGATTTATCTTTCAAGACAGAATGATCCATACGCGCCGGACTGGTGGATATGGTCAACGGATAAATCGCAGAGTCTTCATGCGGTTGATGCATCGCGACAGCAAAATCGAACAGGCGGAACACTTTTTCAGGATTGGATAACGGAACCAGTATCTTATCAGATTTTTGCTCTTGTATTTCCTGTTCTTTCTGTTGTAATGCCACCTTACGACCTGCATAGTCGGTATAAAAAGTACTGACAAGACAGGTGAAAAGAATAATCAATACCGCAGCATTAAGGATATGTTCGTCGAAAATACCCATATGGTGTCCTACAACCACCACGGCAATAGTGGCTGCAGCGTGCGAGCTGCTCAGCCCGAACAACAATAGCCGTTCGGCCTTGGTATATCGATAAATCAGGCTTGTAGCGTATGCCGCCACATATTTACTGAAAAGGGCCATGGCAATTAAAGCAGCTGCAAGAATGAGTGTTTCGCTGCCCTGGAAAAAAACCTTTACGTCAACCAGCATCCCGATATGGATCAGAAAAAATGGGACAAAAATAGAGTTGCCAATGAAGACAGTACGGTTCATCAACGAAGACTGATGCGGGATTACGCGGTTGAGTACCAATCCGCAAAGAAAGGCTCCGACGATGGGTTCGATACCGGCCAGTTCTGCCAATAAACCCGACAAAAACAACGAGCACAGGATAAAGATATATTGTGCCGTGTCGTCACTTTGAAAATGAGAAAAATACCAACGGCTTATCTTGGGAAACATCCCCAGCATAAGGAACATAAACCCTGCTAACAGTACGATTGTTTTGATCCAGAAAAAAGCGTTCAGTGAACCGGAATACGACGTGGTAATAATGGTCAGAAACAAAAGGACTGCCATATCGGTAATAATTGTCCCGCCGATGCTTACCACGACAGGTTCGGCTTTTGTGATGTTCAACCTTCCGGCGATGGGGTACGATACTAAAGTATGGGTAGAGAACATACACGCCAAAAGCAGTGATGCAGTATGGTTGTATGAAAAAATATAATGACTCAGTATGTATCCCAATACGAAAGGGATCACGAAAGTAAAAACACCAAACCAGACGCTTTTAAACTTGTTCTTACGGAAACTAAACATGTCTATTTCCAGCGTCATTAAAAACATCAGGTAAAGCAACCCGGCAGTAGATAATAATTCTAACCCTGAGTTTGCGCCAACAAGATGGAATCCTTTAGGCCCGATAATAATTCCCGAAAGAATCAATCCGAAAATGGATGGTATACCCAGTCTCCTGCAAATAGACGGAATGACCAGTATGATAAAAAAGCAAAGCGCCAAAACAATTACGGGACTTTCTATCGGAAGCTGGAATAGCATAAAATTAAATTTATAACATTGATTATAAAATATTTATTTCCAATAACATCTCGTTTTGCCCCAAATGTTGATCGGGATCAATACCTGCAAAAAGAGCCATGATTAGGATGAAATCACTTATTAATGCCAATCAAGGGTTGGATAGATATTGTCGATCAGCTTGAAAAGCTGTATTTTCGTAACCTCGGGTAAGCTAAGCGCAACCCGAGGGAAAAAATACACATCTTGCCTGCCTGCAAGGCAGAACCATATCAAAAACAAAATCCTGCCTTATAGGCAGATGTCTTGTTATATTGCTTTCCCTAAGGTCAACGACCTCCGGTTATGAAAATATAGCTTTTCAAGCTATCTCTTTACTTTAACTCTTGATTCGCATTATTAATACAGAAAATCTTCTGCCTATTCCGCTTTTGTTGAAGAAAATATTTCTTCAGGTTTGAAGTTCCAAACAGATCAGATTATGGTTTACTTGCTGATAATGATTATATATCAATATATTTTTTATTTTTTTCTCGATATTTCTTTGATACTTGATACCTGCGACTTCTTGTTTTTCCAGAATCCGGGTTGCCAAATATAATGAAAAAGCAGATGCGGTGGGATATTCACCACATAAGTTTTTGAAGAAACAATACGGATTATTCAAAAAATATTCATCCACCAGTTTTTTGTATATCCTGTCTCCTTTTTTATCCCCATTGTTCCCTAATATTAACAGATCGATATCGGAAATGGTTTTTTGGTGTAATGAAAGAAAATCATCTATTTGCCCGAAAAACGTGCCATTGTTTGTTGATTCATTGAAATGTCGTAATCCGGATATTTTTATCGAAGGCTTACCCACAGGTGGATTTTTTCCAAACATGAAAAATGTTGCTCCCTCACCGGCTGCTGTTCCTTTTGAATTTTCGTTGTACAGTCGGCTGCTATCGGCTAAATTCTTTTTCCAAAATCCAAGCCTGCGCATGATTTCAAAGCTGGTGTCGGTAATTTCATCGAACCCACCCACCAGTACATTTTGGGCGCTGCCATCCTCAATTTGCATGATTGCATCGAGTAAAGCGCTTTCGAATGAATTTCCACGATGTACAAAAGTTGTATTATATCCGCGGTTACCCAACAATAACGCCACCTGCGCGCCTACAGTATTGAAAGTCGACTGGATAAACGGAGTAGGGTTAAGCCGGGATTCATGATTTGTAATCAATGTATCAAGAAATTTTTCGGTATCGGCAAGACAACCTAAACCGGTAGCTGTAATGATCGCATCGGGTTGTACATTCGAATGCTTCACACACCGCAATGCCGCGGCAACACCCATTTTCACCACCCGGCTCATCCGTCTTCTCAAGGTGGGATCGCTGATATAAAACTTATAGTCAGGTTCTATGCATTGCCAACGATTGCCATCCAAAACCCCCGGACAAAAAAGGGCATCGTCTGAAGAAAAGGTGTCCTGAGGACTGATACAACATGCAGACAGCAAATACATTTGCAAAAATTATTTATCGGACAGTAATAACCAATTGACAATGGATGTCGGTTGCTTAAGGATGTACAAGTAAAAAGAGATTGACTTCGTCAAGCCTTCGGGTTCCTCCGTTCCGCATGCTCCGCACCCCCGAAGGGAACAACGCAGTCAACCTTCGGTCGGAATGACGGAAGGGAGAAGGTAGGGAAGGGGTTTGTGGGGGGGGGGGGGGGGGGGCCCCGCCCACCCCCCCCAAAAGAAAAGAAGGGAGGGGGGCGAGGGGGATGACAG
>JAVBNI010000277.1:0-21202 GCA_031551645.1 Bacteroidales bacterium
ATCAAGACCACATACTGTCCTCATATTGATAAATTTTAAATAAAACATTGTGCCTCGAGCACGTTAATTATCTATAGAACGGTACTGGTCTTGATTTTTATTGTGCGGTGTATAAATTCACCATTTTTATGTAAGTTTGCACCGTTTTGTTGTTAAATCAACAAAGTTGCCAAAATATAAAGCAGGCCATTCTATCGCAGCATTGCTGAGGAAAGTCCGGGCAACAAAGGATGCCATGCTTCCTAACAGGAAGTTGTTGTGAGGCAGATTAGCGTAACAGAAAACAACCGCCATGCTTTCGGGCGTGGTAAGGGTGAAAAGGTGGGGTAAGAGCCCACCGGTTCTGTTGGTGACAACGGAAGCCGTACGCATCATGGGTTGCAAGGCCATGTATACCGTTTGATAAAGGACTGTCCGTCCGATGACGGGGGGTAGGCCGCATGACTCCGCCGGCAACGGCGAAGCGAGATAAATGATAGAACCCGGGAAACCGGAGACAGAACCCGGCTTACAGGCCTGCTTTTTATTTTATTGCTACGAGAAACGTTTGATTGTGCTGCTGAAAATATTGACAGAGTTTATCTCTAAACAAGGTGAACAAGATTTTTCAAATTTGTTCATCCTATTCTTCAAAAACGAAAGCTTCACTTTATCGTTTTAGACGTTTAATAACGATATCTTTCCTTCTTTTTCGAGTTTGACAATCAATTCACCAAACAAAGTATTAACCCATGCAAACCAACTGCGGGTAAAATCTTCCGGATTGTCCTTATTGAACGATTCATGCATGAACCCGGTACCGGCGTCGGTGTCGCGAAGCATCCGGATACAGGTTTTGATTTCTGCATCGTTACTGCTGGTCATTGCTTTCAGGATGATACTCATCGGCCAAACCATGTCGTAACCGATATGAGGCCCCCCAATACCTTCGCCGGCCTTTCCCTTGAAAAAATACGGATTATCGGAACTCCAGATAAACTTGCGGGTATTCTGATAGATGGGATCATTGACATCGACACAACCCAGATATGGCATCGCCAGCAGGCTGGGGACGTTGGCATCATCCATAAACAGACGGTTACCAAATCCATCCACTTCGAAAGCATATATCTTACCATAATGAAGATGATCGGTAACGGCAAATTTAGCTATTGCTTCTTGTACTTCGGTTGCCAAAGAGAGGCAGGTTCCGGCAAATGCATTATCCTTGGTTACTTTTTGTGAAATTTCGGCTAATTGTTTCAGCGATATGACGGCAAACAGATTCGAAGGGATAAGAAATCCGTAAGTAGTGGCATCATCGGACGGACGGAATGACGAGACGATCAGCCCAATGGGTTTTACCGGATTACCCCAACCATTATTGGACAACGTATCCAATTGGCGTTCTGTTTTTCTTTGGAATTTGTACGGACCATTACCATCTTTTCGTTGTTGTTCTTTGAATGTTTTGACGATGAGAGCAGCAGCTTTTTTCCAGTCGTCGGTGAATACCGATGTATCGCCTGTTATCTTCCAGTAATGGTAAGCTAAACGAACGGTATAGCAAAGCGAGTCGATTTCCCATTTGCGCTCATGTAATTCGGGTTTCATATCGGTAAGATCCGACATCCATTCCCCACCTTTTGGGCCGTCGTTGAAAGCGTTCGCATACGGATCGATCAGTACACATTTCGTTTGCCGGTTAACGACCCCGGCAATTAATTGTTTCAGTTGTTCGTCGCCTTTGCAGATTGACAGGTATGGCCACACCTGTGCGCTGGAATCGCGCAGCCACATGGCGTGAATATCTCCTGTATAAACAAAGGTATCGGGACGACCACCCTGAACCCGGTAATTAACTGTGGTATCCAACGTATTGGGAAAACAGTTTTCGAACATCCAGGCCAACTTGGGGTCCTTGATTTGTTTTTTGACACGTACGATAGTTTCTTCGACAGCCTTGGATGTAAAATGCCGCTTCGATACTTCCGGTCGTTTTGAGATATAGTTGTTGCTCCACATGGTGCTACCCATTGCCGACACATGATTGCCAGCAGCGATTGAGGCTAATCCCAATCCTCCTATTCTTAAAAAATCCCTGCGAGAAGTCATTGTTTTTATTATATTTTTTCGATAATAAACTAAAAGACAAAAATAATCATTTAAACAGGACACATCATATGCTTTTATGTATTATTTTTGCTTAAACGTTTAAGCGGAGTTGTTTTGACGTAAGTGTTTGAATACATTAATTTAACAAAATGGAGGAGTCTTTATTTGTCAAAAAAATATGAATTCATGATTACATATATTAAAATATGTGTATTTTTACCAAAATCAAAAATGAGATAATCGGCTATCATTAAGCTAATTTGTTTGTTTTTCGAAAAAGTGGAAAATATTTTTTGCTTAAACGCTTAAGTAGTCGTATTTATTGAAAATACCAAAAACCAAAAACCAAAATCATGAAAGAGAGTGTATATACGTATCACACCGTAAAGAGTATGAAAAATGCAATAAAATTAATACGAAGCTTCCATTATTATGAGTTTCCATTTGGTAAACACTGCGGGGGCATACGCTAAAAATTTAAAATAAATATTTTTTATGTGAAATGTCCATAAAAAATTCATATCGAAGATTGATGAATTATTATGATTTTCCATTTAACCATTAAAATAAAATTATACAG
Source organism: Bacteroidales bacterium (assembly GCA_031551645.1). Taxonomy (GTDB): domain Bacteria; phylum Bacteroidota; class Bacteroidia; order Bacteroidales; family UBA4181; genus JAIRLS01. Next base: position 2,675 of record JAVBNI010000277.1, read on the forward strand.
ATGAAACAACAGTATTCTTTGGCCAAAGCTCTTCCGGTATTCATGGTTTTTTTCGTGATGGGTTTCGTTGATATTGTCGGAACTGCAACCAGCAATATTAAAACTGATTTTAACTTGAGCGGTACGCTTGCAGGATTGTTACCCAATTTTATTTTCGTTTGGTTTTTGATATGCTCGATACCAACAGGTTTGATGATGAAGCGCATTGGGCGTAAAACCACTGTACAAATCAGTAATGTAATAACGATTTTGGGTATGCTGATTCCTCTTCCGATGGTTTTAGGCTGGTTGGAACCTAATATTGTATTATATTTGATAACCTTTGCTCTTCTGGGTATTGGTAATACCATGATTCAGGTGGCTCTCAATCCTTTGCTTACCAATGTTGTTCCTCAGGAAAGACTTACAAGCAGCATAGCTTTAGGCCAGTTTGTTAAAGCTCTTTCTTCACTACTTGGGCCACAAATCGTATTGTTTGCAACAATAAATTTAGGAAACTGGAGTTACGTCTTTTTAATTTATGCCGCTGTTACATTCATATCTATGTTATGGCTCATGATGACATCCATCCCTCGCGAAGAGGAAGATAATACTGAAAAAGCCTCTTTCGGAAAAACTTTCGGACTTTTAAAAGATAACTATCTCTTACAAATGTTCATTTGTATTCTGTTAATCGTTGGGATTGATGTTGGTTTGAATTTTTTCATTCCGGAAATATTTGGTAAAGTTTATTCACATGAAAACCCGAGTGGAATGAATACGCTTTATTTTGCCGCCCGTGCCGTTGGGACATTTATTTGTGCCATGATGCTTACGCGTATTTCTGCACGTAAAATATTTGTATGGACTATGGTCGCATCGATTGTTGCATATCTTATCATGATGTTCCTTGCTCTGACGCCCACAACAAACGTAGCGCCACAAGTTATTTTTTGTTTGTTGTTTTTACCCGTTGGCTTTGCCACAGGAAATGTATTTGCCATCGTATTTTCTTTTGCCATGCAACATAAGCCCGAAAAGGCCGACCTTATTTCATCGTTACTGATAATGGGAGTGGCCGGAGGCGGAGCCATTACATTGTTAATGGGAGTCGTATCAGATTCATTAGGTATTGTCGGAGGTATGTCTGTGTTGCTCATATGTATGGTTTATATTTTCTTCATATCGCTAAAACTGATAAAGCAAAAGAGTGAAGTAAATTAAGGTATTACTCCTTTTTACGACTCCATATTTTTGCCTGCTGTCGTCACAGTAACGAGGAAATAAGTCAAATTATTTGCGTAAAGTAAGGTAATGGCGGAATAGCAATAGTAAATGTCATGCATTTAGATTCGATAAAATTAACTTTTAAATATTGAAATGATAGAGATAATAAAACCTCTTAATGATCCGCGGCCTGCGCTGAGAGCAGCTTTGTTTGATTTCGACGGTACCCTGTCCACGTTACGCTACGGGTGGGAAGAAATCATGGAACCCTTGATGCTGGAGTTTATCGCGGGTAAGTCAGATCCTGACGACGAATTAATTGCCAAAGTGAAGCAGTATATTGATCAATCGACAGGTATACAAACTTATTACCAGATGGAATGGCTGGCTAACGAGGTGAAAAATGCGGGACTCAATCCTGGGGCAAGTACTGATCCCTGGTGGTATAAGGATGAATATAACCGTAGGCTGATGGAACAAGTATCCCAGAGGCGTGAAGCTATTCTTTCGGGCAAGGTTTCAGTGGACAATTATCTGATCGAAGGAAGCCGTGAAATCCTTCAGGCTTTGACTGACAAGGGAATAGCCATCTACGTAGCCAGCGGGACGGATCATGAAGACGTAAACGAGGAAACTAAGATACTTGGTCTCGACAAGTATTTCACCGAAGTGGTGGGCGCTCCGTCTCGTAAAGCAGAATGTTCCAAAGAAGCGGTAATCCGGAAACTGATCAGCGACAACAAACTGCAGGGGCAGGAAGTTGCAGTGTTCGGCGACGGTAAAGTAGAAATACGGCTGGGTAACGAAGCACAGGCCATTACGGTTGGTGTAGCCAGTAACGAAGCTCAACGCCACGGAATCAATTCTGTGAAACGTGAAAGGCTTATTCCTGCCGGCGCGCACTTGATCATAGGCGACTTCAATGATCTGGACAAACTGAAAGAATTACTCATTGATGTTTCATAAATTCCTGAATTCAGAATCATTTTCATCATGGATAAAAACATTAAAGTAAAAGGACAACTGGACTTTTCAAATATCAAGACTTATCCTGTCAAGGAAAGACACAATCTTGTGACGATCGACAATATGCGACGTCCCGCTACCGATACGGTAGAACCTTGGGGCAATGCCGATTTCGATGAGTTGGTTGATCGGATTGTTACAGCACGTAAAAACGGTAAGCCTGTCATTTTTTCGATGGGCGCTCATGTTATCAAAAACCGTTTGTCGGCATACCTGATTGAGCTGATCAAACGGAGGCTGATTACGCATGTTTCCACTAACGGAGCGGGTAGTATTCATGACTTTGAACTTGCATTCAATGGAGGCACTTCCGAAGACGTGCCTACGGCCATCGAGGACGGATCCTTTGGTATGTGGGAAGAAACAGGGGCATGGATGAATGAAGCTTTGCAAACAGGCGCCAAACAGGGATTGGGTTATGGCGAAAGCCTGGCTGTTTATATTGATCGTTATCCCGAACGTTTTCCTTACAAGAACGACTGCGTATTTTACCAGGCTTATAAACATGGCGTTCCAGCCACTTATCATATTGCCTTGGGTACGGACATCATCCACCAACATCCGTCGGTCGATTTTGCAGCTATAGGAGCATGCAGCGGAGTGGATTTCCATAAAATATGTTACTCGGTGTCGCAGATGGACGGAGGTGTTTTTCTGAATTTTGGTTCGGGTGTTATTGGCCCTGAAGTTTTCCTGAAAGCCTTGTCTATTTCCCGGAACCTGGGTTACGACGTATTCAAAATAACGACCGCCAACTTCGATTTGATCGATCTGGGCGATTACCGGAGTAAAATCGGTTATAGTGATCCCAATTATTATTACCGGCCGCGCAAGAACATCGTCAACCGTCCTACCAGTGTGGGCGGAAAGGGTTGGCATTTTTGCGGCGACCATCAGGTGACTATCCCCAACCTGTATCGTAAGTTGATTGCCAAACTTCCACAGGCATAATCCGGAAGTCAAAATATTAAAATCAAAAAATCATAACCATGCAAACATTCCAAAAATTAAGCGAACAACAACTGAATGATATTCTGACCAAAGCCAGTAAAGTCAAAATCGGTTTGATCGGCGATTTGTGCCTCGACATTTATTGGAAGGCCGACATGACCCGTAGCGAATTATCGCGCGAAACGCCCCACTTTCCGCTTCCTGTGGTGGAAGAACGCATGTCGCCCGGCGGCGGGGGAAATGCAGGTGCTAACATTGCTGCATTACGTCCGGGACGGGTGGAAGCCATTGGTGTTATCGGAGACGACTGGCGCGGAAAAGCTTTGCTGTCGGAACTGAAAAACCGGGGAATCGGCGATGCCAACTTGGTCGTGACCGGCGAAGTAGTTACCAATGCATATTGTAAACCCATCCGTATGGGTATTTCGCATGTAGAATATGAAGATCCGCGTTTGGATTTTTGCAATTATAAGCCACTGCCTGCATCTGCCGAAAAAGCATTATTGGCTAACCTGGACAGGGCGGTGAAAGATCTTGATGTACTTTGTGTTTCCGATCAACTTCTTTTCGGTTGTATCACGCCGGCGGTACGGCAACAAATCATGAAATATGCTGCATCGGGCTTAAAAGTGATTGTCGACAGTCGTGATAAGATGCGGGAATATAAGGGCGTAATCATGAAACCCAACGAAATAGAAGCTTGGCGTGTAATACAGGATACCAATCTGCCCCAGGCCGATAATTTGAATACATACGTGGAAACAGCTGAAAAATTGGCTAAAATTAATGGCGCTCCGGTATGCATGACGCTTGGTGCAAATGGGTGTCTCTTTTCAAACGGTAGTATGACCACGCATGTTAATGCTTATCCCGTGGAACCGCCTATTGACATTGTAGGTGCCGGCGATACCTTCCTGGCTGCCTTTGGTGTGGCTTTGGGCGCTGGTGTTGATCCCGTACTGGCAGCATCTTTTGGTAATCTTGCTTCGAGCATCACAGTAAAGAAAATAGGAACGACAGGTACGGCTTCTCCCGAAGAGATGAAGACACGGCTTGCCTCAAAATAAGCTTTTAAAATGACACATCAAATTCTCGGAATAGATGTCGGCGGTACAAAATGTGCCGTTGTCACGGGACGTATCAAAGATGACGGACAGGTGGAACTTGTCGGTAAGAAATCATTTCCAACCGAAACGGCCAAAGGGTTCGAACATACCATAAATAACATTTTTGCAAATATTGATGCAGAACTATCCAAATCAGGGCTGGCGCCTGGCGATATTTCTGCTATTGGCATCAGTTGCGGTGGTCCTTTGGACAGCAAAAAAGGCGTGATCATGTCGCCTCCCAACCTGCCCGGATGGGATAACATTCCTATCGTAGATTTATTCGAAAAGCGTTACGGGATAAAAACAGCCGTACAGAACGATGCCAACGCATGTGCACTTGCCGAATGGAAATATGGCGCCGCCAAAGGTTACAGCAATGCTATTTTTCTGACTTTCGGTACTGGCATGGGTTCAGGGTTGATTCTGGACGACAGGCTGTATGCCGGAACCAATGATATGGCCGGCGAAGTCGGACATATCCGTCTGGAACGTACAGGACCTGTGGGTTATGGCAAGGCTGGCTCTTTCGAAGGCTTTTGCAGCGGTGGGGGTATTGCGCAATTGGCCCATACCAAAGTGTTAGAAAAATTGCAAATGGGCGAAACTGTCTCTTTCTGTAAAAGTATGGATGAGATAGATTCTTTGACCGCCAAATCAGTAGCTGAAGCTGCATTTGCCGGCGACGAACTGGCCGTTGAAATATACCGGACTTGCGGGCACTATCTTGGCGCAGCTTTGTCTGTTCTGATCGACATTCTGAATCCCGAAGTAATAGTGTTGGGCAGCATTTATGGTCGCGCTCAGGAACTGATTGAACCGGCGATGCGCGCCGTGATTGAACAGGAAACGGTAAGTCACGCCCGACAAGTATGTAAAATTGTTCCGGCCGGGTTAGGCGAAAGTATCGGCGATTATGCCGCATTATCAGTAGCAGCTTATCAATTGTAAATAAATAAGACTTGAGTGAGGTTGTCTAAAAAATATGAAATCATGGACGAATCTGTAATTCGATTAATAGCAGAAGTCTGTAAAACAACATTAACGCCGGGCGAAATATATATTTCCGCTCAAATGCAGATTTTTTAGACAGCCTCTTTTTTGAATTGATAAAATATTTGAACCTGAAAGACAACCTGAAAAATATACAAAGATGAAAGAACTGGTACAAAAAGAATTGGATCTTACTTTTACGCATTATCCGGAGTTGATTGTCTGCCGTGATGATATGATAAAAGCATTCGAATTGATGGTGGCATGTTATCGTAGCATGGGCATTGTCCTGACATGTGGTAACGGCGGCAGCGCTGCCGATGCCGAACATATTGTTGGCGAGCTGATGAAAGGATTCAAGATGAAGCGTCCGATAACCGAACACTACAGTGAGTTACTTGAAGAAAATTGGCCCGGCGGCGAAGGGAAGTATTTTATAGATCATTTGCAGGATACCATACCTGCCATTTCTTTGGTCAGCCAAAGTGCCATTTCGACGGCATTTATCAATGATGTGGCCGCTGATATGGTTTTTGCGCAACAGGTTTTTGGATACCGCGACCTGGGTGATGTCTTGATTGCCCTTTCTACGTCGGGTAACTCAAAGAATGTGGTTAATGCCTGTAAGGTAGCCAAGGCTGTGTACATGAAAACGATTGGGATGACAGGGGAAGACGGTGGTATGCTTCGCGAAATATGCGATGTTACCATTCGGGTTCCGGCACGGGAAACCTATCGCGTCCAGGAATATCACCTGCCTATATACCATGCCCTCTGTTCCATGATTGAGACGGAACTTTTTGCATATGAGTATGAAGGCCGTGATTGAGTAGCTAACGGATGTTTTTTATCTTGTTCGCAAATTCTTTCGAAATATAATTATCATAACTCATGCATACGTGACCCGCAAAGCGAATGGCGTCACGGATAATGGTAGTACGCCGATCTGTATTCATTGTTTTCAGATTGTCCCGATTGATATCCTGGGTAACCAATCCGTAAATTAATCCCGCATTAAATGTATCACCGGCTCCGATCGTACTGACCGGTTGGAGTGGTGTTACTTCATAAGAGTCCTGTACACCGGACAGGGATAAACGTACGTTATCCTTATTGGCTGTATATACCAGGATATCACACATGTCCTTGACAGCCTGCCATGCATCTTCGATGTTTTTGGCTCCGAAGATATATGCAAAATCCTCATCTGAACCTTTCACAATATCTGCGAAACCAAAATTTCCCATCATAATCGGGCGGTAGATTTCCAGTTCCGAAACGTGGGATGCCCTGAAATTCGGATCGTAGATCACTATGGCATTCTTTGCTTTTGCATGTTGCAGGAATGGTTTCAACCGTACATGTATCGCAGGATCAATCCCGTAAAATGAACCAAACACAATGATGTCTTCTCTGGTAAGTTGAGGAAAAGTTATATCCAGACGCTTTTCCGGATAATGCTTATAGAAACTGTATTCGGCGTTGTTGTTTTTATCAAGAAATCCCAAAGCCAACGATGACGGATGGTTTTCATAATGGTGTGTGTAATTTGTTTTTACCCCGTTTTCATTCAGGAAACTATCAACAATATTTCCGACTTTATCTTTGCCGAATTCACTGATGAAATAAACGTCCAGCCCCAAACGACCCAGCGAAACAGCCGCATTCAACATAGAGCCTCCGGGGGTAGAGGCTACAGGCCGGCCATTCTTGAAAATAATATCAAAAACTGTTTCCCCTATAGCAAAAATTCTACGCATGTTCCCAATTATTTTTAATATGATCGAACTCCATTTTATTCTAAATCCACCAATCCGTCATTCACATTTTCTTTTGCCATCATCCGTTGCGCCCGGATGATTTGATAACGATAGACCAGAAAAGTAGCGATCAAATATACAATAATTTGGAAACAAAGCGCCAAATATTCCGGACGTACTTGCGATAAAGTCGCTCCCGTCGAATTGATTTTGATAAAACCCTGTACGCCGTATGTGGAAGGAATCAGATAGGCAAACCAGCGCCAGAAAGCAGGCATACTATTCAACGGCCAGGCCACACCTGAAAGGAACAACAGCGGTACGGAAAGAAATAACAGCAACAGCATGGGTAGTTCGCGTTCGCGGAAGCAAACAGAGATCATCATCGCAAAGAATATGGTGGCAAACAGAAACGGCACCAGGAAAAGATATAAGCTAAGTGGGTTTCCGATGTGGGGTAATCCAAACATTCGCGGGACTAAGAACAATACATAAAATATCAGCAAAAAATAAATCGAGAAGTAAGCCAACGCTTTGCCTCCTACGATGCGGATAGTGCCGTGGTAATGCTCGCTCATGGGCACTAACAACCTAAAGCCGTTCTTTTCGCGGTTAATGGCTGCAAGGATGCAGATCCCCATCAGCAAGGTTTGATGTATCACCAGCACAAGTACGGCAGGAATCAGGAAGCTGGCGTAACCTCCGCCGGGATTGTATAGTGGTGTAAAAGTAGCAGGGATAGGGTTGGCCATCGCCATTGCCTGTCCGGAAGTAGCTCCCGTGTCCATCAGGCGTTTGACCTGTATTTCGCCACCCATACCTTGTCCTACAAAATTGACAGCAGAGAGCAGCCCTTTGTAATACAGAAAACTGCTCATATCGGCGTAGGCTGATATGGTAGCTTGTCGCCCTTGTACAATATCATCGCCGAAACTGGCAGGTATCAGCACAATGCCGTGTGCTTTACGTTCTTCAAGGAGTTGACGCGCTTCGACCATTGAGATACAATGATATGCGACGGCAACATCGGGTGTAGCGTCAAGCCGCCGGGTATAGTCGCGACTTTGTGCACTGTGGCTGAGATCGACTACTGCAATAGGAGCGTCGCGAAGCACCTCGTTGTTGTATATCCAACTGTAGAGCAATGGGTAGACAAGTGTCCCGACAAAAAACAATACCAGGATGGTGGAGTCGGAGAAGATACTGCGGAGTTCTTCGCGGAAAATCAGGAACAAGTCGAATATAGCGCGTTTCATTTTAATTGACTTTTTTAGTATTTAATCAGATGTGACCTATTAGGTTTCCAAAACCTGATAGGTCTTGCTCCCCAAAAAAAAACTATCTGGTCTTTGAGGCCTAATGGGTTATATGGATTGAGCTACTCGTTTCAGTCGCCAGATGATTGGTAATGGGAATAACACAAAGGCCATGAGCATCAAATACGACGGGAATGCCAGGAATGCGGACAGGCCGTGCAAAGCAACCGCTTGGTATGTATAAAAATAATACCGGATGGGAAATATCCACGAGAAACCCTGCAATGGTGTGTCCATGATTTCGATGGGGAAGGTGAGTCCCGAAAAGGTAATACCCAACACGCCAAATACACCGGCAATGGTGAGCGCGATCTTGAAATCTCCCAGCAGGCTGAGGATGAAGATTCCCATGGCTTGGTAGGCAATAACCATCAGTACGCCGGCGAGCTGCATCGCAAAAAAGCTACCGTTACATGGAAAATGCAGATATTTGAAGAAGAGTGTGTTGCCTGCTATCACCATCAATGAAAACAGTAAGGTGTAAGGCAATAATTTTCCAACCAATGCGCGGATCAGTGAACCATCGGCGCTTTCGAGCCACTGCCCGGATGTGTCTTTTTTCATTTCTACACCAACCACATATACCGTAGTAAGCAGGATAAGTATTTGCAATAACCCGTGTGAGAGGATGGTGGAGAGGTACATCGAATAGTTTGTCCATGGGTTGCCCGGTGCGTGGAAGTCAAGCGTAATAGGTTGCACATTGGCGGCGATCTCCATGGGCGATTGTCCATGTCCGGCACGCATACCCACATTGAGCGAGGCCGACGATAGGGTGGTGATGGTGGTCAGATCGCGCATGATGAGCGAACCGGTGATGAGATAACTGTTGTTAGCGTAGAATGCTACTTCGTGTCGGCATCCGGCCATAGCATCGGCTTGCATGCCGGCCGGCAGGATGACGAAACCGAGTATTTCTCCGCTTTGCATGGCATCACGGCCTTCGGTGTAACTTCCCAGGTGCGACATAATCTGCATTTGTGGCGAAGCGTCCATTTGCCGGATGATGTTGCGCGAAAGGGCGCTGTTGTCCTGGTCAACCACCGCGATGGGTAGTTGCATAGGCATACCGTCGCGCATCATTGAAGCGAAGAATGCATAACACACCAGCGGAAGTATCAGCGTTATCACGGTGTAGATGGGGCGCTGTAATATACGGTTCCACTCACGGCGGAAGGATCGCAAGACCGCAAGATTGCAAGATCGTAAGATCGTAAAATCGCGAGACCGTGACGATGACATTTTTGTTTATTTACTTTTTTCAAACTGATATAATACCGACATTCCAGGACGTAAGCCTTCAACCTTTCCGACCGGTTTGGCGCGGACTTCGAAAGTCTTGGAATCATATTTGCCGGTTACTTTGGTGGCTTTCCAGGTAGCATAACTGCCCAGCGCCTTGATGTAATTCACCTTAAGGGTAATATCCTGCTGTCCTAATGCAGGAACGAACACTTTCAGTTCCTTACCGATACCAATGCCCGGTAGCAGGTCTTCGCGAATGTTGAACGTCACCCAGATATCATCTAAATCGGCAATACTCATAATGGGCGAACCGGTACCGACCAACTCGCCGGCTTTGGGATAGATTTCAGTCACTTCGCCATTCATTGGCGAAGTAAGGGAGGTTTCGCGCATGTATGACTCTACTTCATCCACAGCTCCCTTGGCGCGGTTGACCATAGCCAACGCAGCCTGTTTGTCCTCGACTTGGGCGCCGTTCATAGCCATGTCATATTGTGATTTGGCGGCCTTGGCGGTAGCTACAGCGGCTTTGTAGTGCGCTTCGGCTTCGTCACGTTGCTGGGCAGTGGCAACTTCCTTGTTGTATAGATTTTGCACTCGAGTGAATGATTTTTGTGCGATTTCGATGCCTACTTCGGCTTTTTGCCACATTTCGTAAGCGGCGGCAATTTGTTCACTGCGTGTTCCTACATGCGCCTTGCGGTTCTGAGCTTCGGCAGCGGCAACGGCAGCCTGCGCCTGTTCCAGCTTGGCTGTCAGTTCGGGACTATCCAGCAGCAACAGCGTATCGCCTTTTTTCACGGGCATGCCTTCCGATACGTAAAAATGACTGATACGCCCGGGAATTTTGCCTGACACGCGTATTTCGGTGGCTTCGGCTTCGCCCTGCAATACTAATGGCCCGGGACGCAAAGCGATCCACCCGGCCACGCAAAGGCCCACTATCAATACGATGAGACCGATAAATCCAGCTAAAAGATTATACTTTTTCATTTTGAGTTTAAATTGATTACGAGTTACAAGTTAACAAGTTACAAGTAGACGAGTTACATGGCTTTGCCCTCTTGTCGCTCGTCACCAGTCACTCGTCACTATTTTAATGTTCCACTGACTTTGCTTAAATATACTTGGCACAGTTTTACATCAATGCGTGCATCCATGGCTTCTGAATAGGCCGAAAACCAGGCTGTTTGCGCTTCGAGTACGCCGGCCACCTGTACGATGCCTTCTTCAAAGCCGATGCTGGCATAGCGGAGGTTTTCTTCGGCCTGCTCAAGATTCTTTTGTGCGCTTGTCTGGCGTTTGTTGGCTTCTTCAATACGCAAGCGTGCCTGTGTGTATTGCAGTTCGATTTTTTCGGACGCTTCCTCGCGTTTCAGTTCGGCTATGTTGCGTTCGCTGCGGGCAACATTCACATTCTGGCGCTTTTCCCCCCAATGGAAGATGGGAACTTGCATAGCTACAGCCACGGTGAAGTTTCCGGCAAAATCATGTGTAAACCCATTGTACGGGTTGGGGTTTGATATAAGATAACCGGCTGTAAGGCCAAGCGTGGGCAGATAGCCCGCTTGTGCAATGCGTATTTTCGCGTCGGCAATGTTGGTAAGGTAATCGAGACTTTGCAGTTCGGCGCGGTTCTTCCAGATATCGGAACTATCTGCAGGAGCGTTCGACTCGGTACCGAAGGTTTCCGCAAGTTCGATATCACTATCCAATGACAAGCCAATCATGCGACACAAGGCCATTTTTGAGAGACGTAAACCATTGTTGGCCTTGGTAAGCGACATATCTACTTCATTGAGACGGACTTTTACTTTCAGGACATCATTTTTTGTAGCCATGCCTTCCTCGTTCATAGCCTGGAGATTGGCATTGAGCTTGGCCATCAAGGTTTTATATTCGTTGGCAATTTTCACTTTATGAGTTAACGAGACTACTTGCCAATAGTTTTCTTCAGTACTGTACAGTATTTCGGATTGTTCGGCCGTGAGTTGCGTTTGCGCGATGGATTCGGCAAAATCGGCTATTTTGTTGTATTCACGAATTTTACCGCCCATGTAAATAGGCTGGGTGAGGCCGACCATACCGAAAAAGTTATTCTTCATGTCCACGGTAAATTCGTCTTTCGGGAGGTAGGCATAGCCTTTCCATTCGATTTTTTCCGGATTGGCTTTCGGGTTGAAGGGTTGTCCGTTGGCATCGAGTGGTACAGGTTGCCCATCGACCATGGTCCACTGGTTATTCACTTGATCTGCCGTGAAACCGAAACTGCCGTCGGGCATCACCGTACCCACCGGGGCGAATTTGTCCTCCGAAAGGAGCGAGATATTTTTGTTACTGTATATGTACGCAGCGTTGGCATCGAGTTTGGGCAAATAATTGGTACGCGCCGATTTCTTTTGAGCAGTTGCCTGGTTGATTTGTTCCTGTGCAATGGCTATCGACTTGTTGTGTTCGAGCGCCATGTTGCGGCATTGCTCAAGTGTCACATGGGTTTGTGCCGTGAGGCTGCATACGCAGAAAAGTCCTAAAATGCTGAAATATTTTTTCATTGTCGTGGATAAAATGTTGAACGTTTGTAACGTTAAAACATTCGTAACGTTCTAAATTTAAGATAATTATAATATTCAATTATCGATATTCATTATTCAATATTAAACTTACGGACGTATCAATTTTAAACAAGTATGGGTCACCATTGTTGCACTTTTTTCATCTAACGTGATCTTTCCAAAGAAACCTTTGAGATAAAGACTGAAAATTTGTAACGGAATGATAATTAATACAGTATAGATGTCGATAAACGAGGAGGTATCGGGAATTTCTTTGTTTTGTTGGCCTCGTTCGAGGACACGGCGGCAAAGATCCAAGACTAATTGTCTGGCTGCTTCGTCGACTTCAAAAGTGAAGTCATTAATCAACTGTATGAAAAATTTAGCATTATCGGTATTGTTGTTGATGACATCTACTAAACCACGATGGTAATGTGTAACGAAATCGGTGAAATTGGTATAGTTTTCCAGTTCCTCTTGAAGATAGTCAAAAAACATCGCCAGGCTCTCGTTAAACAAATCACGTACCAGTTCGGTCTTGCTTTGATAGTGGCGATAAAGGTAGCCATCAGCAACACTGGCTTTTGCCGCAATGGCCGAGATAGATGCTCCGCCGTAACCTTTTTCGACAATCATCGAAACGGTCGCTTTCTTGATGTTTTCCAGCTTTGCCGGATCGGTTATACGTGCCATGACTTTAGAGACTCAAAATTTGTAATTCAAAAATTCAAGATCATTTAATAATAAATGAATATTCATTCATTAACAAAAATAATGCCAAACTAAACACTATTTATGTCAAATTCTAAGTCAATGTTTAAATTTCTAAAAGAGTTGTAGTTAGGTGTTGTGAATCAAGGATAAAAGTATGTTGGTGATATGAAATTTTACATTTGTTTATGCCCTGACGGGCAATTTAATTCTTCTGGTTTGCCCGATTCTATTGACGTTTTTCCCCTGACGGGGAATTTTCGTCACCGAAATTACTTGTGTGAGATTGCGCTAAGTTGTCCGTTAGGACAATAATATCAATAGATATGATCGCCCTAAACCAACGATTGCCCGTCAGGGCATCAACTCTTGAGAAAAATAAAAGATTTCTAGCCAACATATTATTTATCTTGATTCGGTGTTATGTTGTGAAAATTTATGGATCATATCGCTGAAATCTAAATTCGTTTCTGTGTGGTGGCTCATTCGCGCGTTATCCTTTCAAATCGTGATTCATCATGCGATATTGTGAGATTTCCTGGTAGCGGGGTTCGCTATTGCTGTGATTACAATAAGGATAAATGCTGATTCCTCCGCGCGGGGTGAAAATACCCCATACCTCTATATACTTCGGATCCATCAAGGCAATAAGGTCTTTCATGATGATGTTGATGCAATCTTCGTGGAATGCACCATGGTTGCGAAAACTGAACAAATATAATTTCAGACTTTTACTTTCGACCATTCGCTTGCCGGGAATGTAATTGATATAAATTGTTGCAAAATCGGGCTGAGACGTAATGGGGCAAAGACTGGTAAACTCGGGACAATTGAAACGTACCCAGTAATCGTTATCCGGGTGAGGATTTTCGAAGGTCTCCAAAATAGAAGGATCGTATCCGAATTTATATTCTGTTTTATTACCGAGAAGCATTTTTTAATGAAGAATTAAGAGTGAAAAATCGAACTTGCTAACTCAACAAAGGCAAGAACCCTTTCATTTTAAAATGGTAAACGAGCGTAATGCTCAGATTAACTTTGTTTTGATGTATAGATTTGCTAAATGGAAAAGCAATCAAAAGTAAAGAAAAAAGTATCCTGAAACAAGGGTTCCGTTACCAAATCATTACTTCTTTTCGGATGGCTCTTTTACTTTCTTTCCACCTCGACGGAATACGCTCTGGAAAGCATTAGGTTTATTAACCAAATAACTACTTGTGAGGTAATGATTTTTATTTTGATTATCAATGGCATAATTTCACGTCTCAAAAAAACATCTGCATTTTTCTATTTTTTTTACAACCTTTTATCACCCTCCCAACCATTTTTTGCATTTTATAATTTAGAGTCTTTATTTATGAATGAACCAACCAACATCGAATCCTTAGTCGTTAAATATTTGAACGATACGATCAATGAGGATGAATATCGTGAATTGACGTCATGGATCGCGCGATCGAAAGAAAACGAACTGATGTTTAATCAGGTGCGTGAGATATTGTTGGTGTCCAGAGTAAATGATAGAGATTTTCAGTTTGATGTACATGCTGCTCTGGAACGTATTAGAAAAAAAACTCAATTAAATAAACCCATACCAAGGTTTAGAAATGCAAAGCCCTTGAAAACTATCCGGTTATCTTATCGTTGGGCGGCGGCAATAGTTTTATTTATAATGGTCGGAAACATACTGTTGTACCGGTGGATACATTTGCCTGTCGAACAATCCCACGCATATCAGGAAATTACCGTACCTCTGGGATCACGCTCAAAACTTTTATTACCCGACGGTTCCCATGTTGCTTTAAACGCGGGCTCCTCCCTGCGTTACCGGACGGATTTTGGAACGAAGCACCGTAATCTTTGGCTTGATGGAGAGGGTTATTTTGATGTCAACAAATCTTCTGCACCTTTTGTTGTCCACTCCGGTTCCGTGCAGATCAAAGCTGTTGGTACCAGTTTCAATGTCCGGGCATATTCTTCCGAAGACTGTATCGAAACTACGCTGGTGAAGGGCAAGGTAATGATTACCGACACGGAAAACCGGCAAGCAGAATCGAGAGAAGTAACCCTGTTGCCCAATCAAAAATTGATTGTACCTAAAAACAAAATATTGAGTCAACAAAACACCTCGAATAACTCTGTTGTGCAGACAAATGAGAATCGCAGTCAATCCGGACCTCGCAAAAGCATGACATTACAGGAGAAAATCAATCCCGTTCCCGATGTATCTTGGAAAGACAATGAATGGGTGATTTATCGCGAGGATCTGGCCAGCTTGGCTGTCAAATTAGAAAGACGATTCGATGTAAAGATTGTCTTTGAAGATGAACGCCTGAAATCATTCCGCTACAATGGTTCGTTACCCGATCTCTCTTTGGAACAGGTGTTGGACATCATGAGCATGGTATCACCCGTCCAATATTCGGTAAATGGAAAGACAGTTGTTTTTTCAGTAAATCAAAATTATAGGAAATCGAAGAATTTTTAAAAAATACCATCAATCAAACAAATGTCAAACCTTAAAACATACCCATGAAAAAAAACAAGTAAATCAGCCCCGGGAAAAGGCATGCAAGATACGCTAATATCCTGCATGCCCAGAGAGAGTTTGTCCTCATGTATCAACAATCAAATACAAGAGGACTTCATTTAATTTATAATATGTCAAAAATATGCAAAATATATGTTATTTCAAAAACCCTACCGCGTGGGGTGCTAAAATCTTTCTGATCATAAGATTGTCTTTTTTCCTGATTTTGTTAGGATTATTACCGGCAAAAGCCAGTATATATTCCCAAAATAAAACCATGAGCATAAAACTGGCCAATCTATCCATGCGCGATGCTTTAAAGCAAATCGAACAGGAAAGCGGACTTCACTTTTTTATGAGCGACAATCTTGCCGTCATGGATGAATTGGTCACCATTGATATAAAAAATAAAAGTTTTGAGCAGGTAATGGACATCGTCTTAAAAGGGCATAACCTGTCATACAGAATATTCGAAAATGACGTGGTGGTCATAACGGACATGCCGGCGTCAAAACAGGGCATTACGATTACCGGGACAGTATCCGATGACAAGGGAACATTACCGGGAGTAAATGTAATCATTAAAGGTACTACAACAGGTGTAGTAACCGATTTCGATGGGAAGTATTCTATCGATGTACCCGACAAAAATGCCGTGCTGGTATTTTCATTTGTCGGTTTTCAAAGACGCGAATATCCTGTAGGAGAGAATACTAAAATAGATATCGTTTTGGGAGAAGAAACCAAACAGTTGGAAGAAGTAATTGTGGTTGGGTATGGTACGATGAAGAAAAGTGACCTGACCGGAAGTGTGGCTTCCGTTAAAGGTGCAGATATCTCCCAGAAATCTTCTTCCGGAACGTTTGAAACGCTTCTCCAGGGAAAAGTGGCCGGGCTCCAGGTATACAATAGCAATAGTGACAACCCGCAAGGAGGAACTACCGTCAGGGTGCGTGGTGTAAGTTCAATCAACGGATCGAATGCCCCGCTAGTTGTGATGGATGGGGTGCCCATGAGCGATGCCGGTGGACTCAATGCCATCAACCCGAACATCATTGAATCGATCGAAGTGCTTAAAGATGCTTCGGCAACAGCCATTTACGGTTCGCGAGGCGCCAATGGCGTCATCTTGGTTACTACCAAACGAGGCGATAAAGGAAAAGCAAATATTTGGTTCAATCAGAAAACAAGCTTTGGCGTTTTCAGCAAGAAATTAGACTATTGGCGCGACCCGCTTCTCATGATCGATATGACGGATGAAGGCCGGGAAAATGCAGGACTCGACCCACTTTACATCGGGCAAAAAGATGCTTCGGGTACTTATTACCCGTTGCGTAAGGATGTTGCAAGTGGGGCTTGGCCATATTATACCCGGTGGCCCGATTATGTTTTCCGTAATACAGCCGTCACATCCGAGAGTAATGTCGGTATCCAGGGCGGCAATGCCGATAATCAATATTTCGTCAGCTTAGGTTATTACGACGGACAAGGAATACAAAACGAAGATGATTATGACAAACTATCGTTGGATTTGTCCTACGAAAATAAACTCACCAATTATTTAACCGTAAAAGCCAAATCCGGCTTTTTTAAAGGAAACAGGAATCTCAACTATGGAATGGATTATTCGCGTAATCCGTTATACCCGGTATACAACGGCGACGGAAGTTATTACAAGATGAATTCGAAAGATTATGGAAATCCATTGGCAATGACCAATGAACGTACCAAAACGGCCTCGAACATGGACGGATATGCCACCCTTGAGTTTGATATCGATATCGCCAAACCGTTACAATTAGTCTTGCGGGGAAATACTCGGGCAGGAACATCCTCCGACAATTTCTATAATCCAAGAATTTACACGGTGGAAGGAGATAATTATAACGGGGAAGGCGGGATCAAGTCATCCTCCTATGCAAATTTGACCTTGGACGGATACCTGACCTATTCGAAAATTTTTGCCGAAGACCATAATTTCACCGCTATGGCTGGTGTGACTTACGAAAGTACATCGGCAAAAGAGCTTAATACAACAGGCCGTGGCTTTACCAATGATATTTTGCGGGAAGAAAACATGGGGGGAGCCGAAGAAAAATTTATCACCAATACCCAGAGTAAAACGGTATTGGCCTCCGGATTTACGCGGTTGAACTATGCATACAAAAACCGGTATTTATTCACCTTCACTGCGCGTGCCGATGGAAGCTCCAAATTCGGGGACAATAACAAATGGGGATTTTTCCCTTCGGGAGCAGTCGGTTGGAGGTTGTCCGAAGAAGATTTTATCAAAAATTTGAATTTCTTCGACCATTTAAAACTCCGTGCAAGCTATGGTATATCGGGTAACCAGGGAATATTACCCTACCAAACCATTTCGCAGTTCGGACAAGATTATTATTATGCCAACGAGGAAGAATACATTATTTATGGCGTTGGAAGACAAATCGGGCGCGAAGGAATCGGCGACCGGTATGTCCAATGGGGTGGGATGGCGAATAAAGACCTGAAATGGGAAAAAACTTCACAATGGGACATCGGATTGGATATGACCATTTTGAAAAACCGGCTTAACATGACGGTGGATTATTATTACAAGCGGACGGACGATTTGCTGCGCCAACAATTCCTTAACCCGAGTACGGGCTTCGACCGGGTTTGGACCAATGATGGGGAAGTTGAAAATAAAGGTTTTGAGTTAGCCTTCGACGGCCGGATAATTTCAACCGACAAATGGCAATTTGACGCGGGACTTATTTTCACCCTCAACCGCAATGAGGTCATCAACATCGGTACCAAAGAAAATTCCGGATATATAGAAGACAAGAACGGGATCAAATACGAACCGTATGGCAAAGGTATCATGAATGATGCTTACCTTAATGTATTGGCCATAGGATATCCTGTCAATTCTTTTTATGGATATGAAGTGGACGGTATTATCCAGGAAATGCCGGACAATCCGACCAAACTGAACAGCCCGGGCGAATTAAATTATCGGTATAGGCGCTTAGTGCGCACTAATTAAAAAATGATGCTACCTTTGTAGCATGGGCACAAGAGATCGATTTATGGGGGTTAATTCTATATATTTTTATGAGCGATTTCCGGAAGAAAATGCCTGTTATCGTT
>JAVBNI010000258.1:0-3059 GCA_031551645.1 Bacteroidales bacterium
ATCAAGACCACATACTGTCCTCATATTGATAAATTTTAAATAAAACATTGTGCCTCGAGCACGTTAATTATCTATAGAACGGTACTGGTCTTGATTTTTATTGTGCGGTGTATAAATTCACCATTTTTATGTAAGTTTGCATTGGAAAAAAATATGTGTTTTTAGTATAATTAACATTAAAATAAGACAATATGCAACGTCTCACCGCCAAAGAAGAAGAAATCATGTCCTTTTTTTGGGACAAAGGTCAAACAGATACATGAAAGTTACCCTGAACCTCGTCCGCATTACAACACGTTGTCGACCATCGTACGCAGTCTGGAAGAAAAAGGATTCGTGGGCTACACTGCTTACGGTAACACACACCAGTATTACGCTTTGATAACTGAAGAAGACTATCGCCGCCATACCTTGAAAAATGTGGTTTCGAGGTATTTTGACAATTCTTATCGTCGTGCTGTGTCGGCGCTGATTGAGGAAGAAGCCTTGTCAGTTGACGAACTGAAATCACTCATCCGCGAAGTGGAACATCAAAACCGTAAAAAATGAATGCATTTCTGTTATATGTTGTGCAATCGACTCTGTGTTTGAGCCTTTTCTATGGATTGTACCTGCTGGCGCTCCGTAGGGAAGCGTTTTTCCGATTCAATCGCAGGGTGCTACTCATCATTATATTAGCATCGGTGGTTATGCCATTGATACGTGTATCCGTAAATGAGCCTGCATTGGTGCAATTGCCCATGATGCAGTTGGAAGGTGTATTCATTACCGACAAAGTGGAACAGGCAACCGTGCCTACAGCAGAAAGTTATGAAAACATTGTAATGACGGCTGCTCCAACCATAGAAAAATCTTTCAATATCTTCCCATTGATATATCTTGCCGGATTACTCACCAGCTTGGCAGTGGCCTTTGTTTCCATCATGAGCGTAATTCGTACCATTGTCACAGCGCGGTTTGTTATCTACCAACAAGAGAAGATACTGATCTCACCCCTGAAAATCAATTCTTTTACTTTTGCAAAGTGGATTGTACTCTCTGAGATGGACTATGAACGTTTTGCTGCCGAAATCATCACCCACGAAGATGCACACCGGCAAGAAGGACATTTCTGGGACATATGCCTGGTCGGTATTATCACTGTTTTTCATTGGTTCAATCCATTGGTTTGGCTATTGCGACGCGAGATGAAAGTCCTGCACGAATATGAAGCCGACCGCAGCACCCTCAATCAAGGCATTAATGCAACCCGATATCAGTTATTATTAATCGAAAAAGCTGCCGGCGCAAGCCGTTACTCTGTGGCCAGCAGCTTTGCCCAAAGTAAAATTAAAAAACGGATCGTTATGATGAACAAACAAAATCTTAAACCGTGGGCACGGTGGAAAGCTTTGCTTTTCATTCCGGTGGTTGTACTATTATTACAAGCCTTTGCCCGTCCCGAAATTAAACGGGAACTCGAACAAATTTCAACTTTTAAAGGTACGGAAATTTTGCAGGAAAACCCTAACTGGACGGAGGAAAAATTTCTTGAAGAACTCCGTAAATGCCTCCCCTCAGGTATTTCACGTGATTTAAGTTACGAAGATACCTGGAAGGAAATTGCAAAAATCTATCATTTCGAACAAAGTGAAACTCCAACAAACGATGATGGATCAGTTTGGGAAAATGATGATTAACACCGAATCTGCCAGTGTAGAGGATATACCTCGCCTGATGGCCAGGAATCTTGCCACTAATGACGCAAGCACTCAGCCGGTAATCATCAATGAAAAGGGGGTCAATAAAATCATCAGGTATACATTGATCCAACGAAATGTAAACACACCTACAGATATTTTTCAGCAATTACTCAATGCTGTTGGTAATTTCTATATGGCAATGCGGATTGAAGTAGCCGGACAGTTCTATCAAACCAGCTATGATGATTTGGAAGCAGATAAAAAAGCAGTTGTGGATGATGTTGTGCCAATGATGGTGACGTGTACAATTCCCAAAGAAGATATAAATTTCAAACAGGAAAAGACTTATTCTAAATATAGTGGTGATAAGATACCTGCCGAAGAAGAATGGAAAAAAGTTGAAGCTGAAATTGAAAAGGCTAAAAACAGGCAGATCACGGCTGTAGTTAAATATAGCGATGGTAAAATCAACTTGCGTTGAGCAGCAATTGCATTGCCGCTCTTGATCTTCGTCGAATTTGAAATTCGACAATGTAGAACGGCGGCATTTGTAATGCCGCCGAACGCGGTTATTTTTTCATACATATGGAATATTTTGCAACGCATTATTTAACTACAGCCGCAGATCACTTATAATGGCCAGACTATTACAGTAAAAGAACTTCAAGAACTATTGAAAAAGGATACTGGCGATAAAGTAAAAATGGTGTATCAAAGTACATCTAATAAGAATACACGGAAAAATAACTGTAAAATCATTATTTCAGCTCCGGGCATTGAGCCCAAAGATCCCACATATTATTATGTTTTAGGGGGAAAATGGGTATATAGTATTGGAATCTTAGTAGGCTTTATACAGAGCATTGATGTCTATTCTCCAGATGTTGCTGTCAAACGATATGGAAACAAAGCAAAAAACGGTGCTATTTCCATAATCTGTTTACCTGGAGTATTGGATATTCCAAAATTTTCTGAAAAATAAACTATAAACGGGTTGCTATATCCATGCGAAAGGTTGGCTTCGGCTAGCCTTTTTCGTATTTATTCCAGAAATTGTCATCATTTTATGATATACGAAATTCCCATCAAAATATTTTTCCATACAGCCAAAAACTAGTATTAGTTTTATTTACAAATATTTATTATTGATAACTAATCAACGTCTTTACAAGGACGAAGCAATCTATAATCATTCTATGCAAAATACATAACGCAAAATGAGACATTCTTTAATAGGGCTGTAGTTAACTATTGCGTTGCTAACAGCCATTGATAACTCACCCCCATGTAATTGTATCGTTTCATGGTGTCCGTATCCTGTATTGTTTTGGCAAAGAAGTCTTTTGCAATACTGGTAGAACCTTTCAGTTTTTCGTT